>JAAYUF010000146.1 GCA_012517815.1 Clostridiales bacterium | reverse complement strand
TGAACATGGCGAGCTTGGTGGCCAGTTCCTCATTGGCGCCCTTGGTCACGGAGTAGTTGGCAAAGCCGCTGGTCACTTTCGCGGCGGCGTCGGCGCCCTTGGGCGCGCCGATGATGTCCCACTCGAAATCGACCTTGCCGCGCAGGTTGGCGGCGTAGCTGAAGGTATCGCGCGCCATGGCGATCTTGCCGGTTTCAAACTGGGTCTGGTCGCCGGGCTTTACGTGGCTCTGATCCACGAACAGCGCGTCGTAGAACTCCTGCATGCTCAGGATGCCGCCCGTGGAGTTGAGGGTGAACTCGGTCATGTCGGCGTTGAAGTAATCCGCGCCGTTGGCCAGCACGATATCGTACAGGGAGTTCATGTAGGCGGTGGGCTCGGTGGCGCCCTGCAGCTTCATGCCGTACACGCCGTTGGCGGGGTCGGTCAGGGCCTTGGCGGCCTTGAAGAACTCTTCCAGCGTCCAGTTGTCCTCCTTGCGAAGCTCGGTGGGGGTTTTCAGCCCCTTTGCCTCAAACAGGGTCTTGTTGTAGAAGATGACGCGGGGGCCGAAGGAGAAGGGCAGGCCGTACACCGCGTCGCCGCGGGTAAACAGGTCCAGGGTGCTTGGGAAGAAATCGCTGAAATCGTACGCGGCGTCCGCCTTGACGGCCGGGGCGAGATCCACCAGCTCGCCGCTTTCGATGAACTGCGGCACCATCTTTTCCGCCAGCCAGATCACGTCCGGCGCGGTGCGGGAGGCCAGCTGGATGGAAATCTTCTGCATGTACTCGTCAAAGGGCACCAGAATGATTTCCACCGTGCAGTTGTTGGCCTCCGCAAAGGGGGCGGTCAGTTCCTCAAACAGGGTCTTGCGGGCGTCGTTGCCCCAGATGGACAGCCGGAGGTTCACTTTTTCATCCGCGGCCGCGGCGGCGGGCAGGGCGAGGAGGAGCGAACACACAAGCGAGAGGCACAACAGCAAACAAAGGGCTTTCTTCATGGGGATACCTCCTTTTTCAGTTCGGGCACGGGTGATCTTAGCGTAAGCATAGCACAGCCGCGCGCAAAAGTTCAGCACCCATTTTCGAGAAATCGGGTACTATTTCGAGAAACGTCGGATTTCTTTTTGAACTCGCCCCGGTTGTTTGCTATAATAACCCTGCGACGAACAAGGCGCGAAAAAGGAAAACGATCGGCGGCGGCTTTGCCTGCGCCGGCATGAAGGTAGTGGAGGCGGACGCGATGCGTGCCAAACGGTTTTTACCCGTGCAGATGATTTTGGGCGAAGGGCCTGTGTGGGACAGGCGAGACGGATCGCTCCGCTGGGTGGATATCACCGGGGGCGCCCTGTGGCGCTGCGATTGGCAAACCGGGGCGCTTTCCTGCCGCACCTACGGGGAAAACGTAGGCATGGCCCAACCGGCGCGGGACGGCGGCTGGGTGCTCGCGCTGGAAAAGAGCGTGGTGCTGGAACGGGACGGCGCGCTGACCTCCATCGTGGAGGGCGTGGAGGCCGAGCGGCCGGAGAACCGCTTTAACGACGGCGTCTGCGACGCGGCGGGGCGGCTTTGGCTGGGCACGATGCACCGCGGCGCCACGCGGCCGGAGGCGGCGCTGTACCGCATCCAGCCGGACGGCCGCTATGAGCGCGCAGAGGGCAACCTGACCGTTTCCAACGGGCTGGCGTTCAGCCCCGACAACCGTTACCTCTACCATGTGGATACGCCCGCGCGCACGGTGTACCGCTACGACTTCGACGTGGAAACCGGCGCCATCGTCAACCGGCAGAAGTGGATCGACGCGGGCGACGAGCCGGGCTGCTTCGACGGCATCGCCGTGGACGCGCAGGGCACGCTGTGGGCGGCGCACTGGGGCGGCTTTCAGGTGACAAGGTGGGATCCCGTTTCCCGCCGGAAGCTGGACACGCTCCCCATCCCCGTGCCCAACCCCACCGCCTGCTGCTTTGCCGGGCCGGGGCTTACGACGCTGGTCATCACCACCGGCATGGGGCTGGACCGGGGGCTCAAGCACGCATACCCGGAGCTGGGCAGCCTTTATGCCTGCCAGACGGACACGCGCGGACTGCCGCCCTTTGAGATGGCGCTATGAGGCGGCGCTTTCTGTCGCTTCGCAGCAAGTTCATCCTGGTGTTCCTGCCGCTCATCGCGGTGCCGCTGCTGGTTACCATCACGCTGACCCACCGCCTGTACGACGGGAGCCAGCAGGCGCAGTCCCGCCAGTTCATGCGCAATATCCTGACCCAGGTTTCGCTGAACCTGGACCGCTACACCCGCGAGCTGGACCGGCTGACCATGATGCCCCTGATGAACGGGGACTATCTGGACGTGTTCCACCGCCGGGAGTCGGGGGCGCGGGTGGTATCCACCTACGCCGAGCGGCTGGCGATCAGCGCGTTTAACGTTTCCCTGATGCTGGAGCGCAGCGAGATCGTGGGCTATACGCTGTTTTGCCTGAACGGCGACATCTTTTCCAACGCCGGGCCGGATACCGCCGCCCGCTGGACGCAGGCGGAGGAAAGCTGGATGGCCACCGCCCGCGCCGGGGAGGGCAGCATGGTGTTCCTGCCCCCCAACAAGCCCGCCTACTTCATCCACAGCCAGGAGTACATGGTATCGGTCGCCCGCGCCATCCGCGATCCGGTGACCATGCGGGTGATCGGCTTTGTGAAGATCGACCTGTCCAACGCGGGCTTCCGCAATGTGCTGTACCTGGACGATAACGAGAACATGCTGTTTTACATCTACAATGCCGAAAACCAGAAAATTTACCCTTACGCGATGCAGTACGCCTTCATCCCCCGCGGGGACAAGCTGGAAATCGAGGGCAAGGAGTATCTGGTGGCGACGGTGACCACCGGGGAATCCGGGCTGAGCGTGTACATGATGTACCCCTACGACGTGCTCCAGCGGGACGCGCGGGCCATCACCGCGGCGATGCTGCAGATGTCGGCGGTGTTTCTGGGCGTTTCGGGGCTGCTGTGCGTGCTGTTTGCGGCGCGCATCTCCCGGCCGGTGCGCTCGCTTCAGGAAAGCCTGCTCACCTACAGCCGGGGGAGCCTTTCGGAGCGCTCGCCCGTGCGCACCCGCGACGAGATCGGCGACTTGGCCAGCGGCTTTAACCAGATGGCCGAGCGCATCCAGCGGCTGATCCGCGAGCAGTACCAGGCGGAGCTCAACCGCCAGGAGGCGGAAATCCTGGCCCTGCAAAGCCAGATGAACCCGCACTTCCTGTACAACACGCTGGAATCGGTCAGCATGTGCGCGCTCAATCACGACGATATCGACACCTCGGACATGGTGTCCAAGGTGGGCAAGATGCTGCGCTACTCCATCTCCGTGCAAAAGGAGCTGGTGCGCCTGCGCCAGGAGGTGCAGTTCGTGGAGGATTACCTGAACCTGCAGGCGATCCGGCTGGGGCCGCGGCTTACGTTCAGCATCCGGCTGGACGCCGATCTGGAGGAGTGCCTGGTGCCCAAGCTGATCCTCCAGCCGTTTGTGGAAAACGTGGTCACCCACGCGCTGGGCGATCAGGGCGTGCACGTGACGCTGCACGCGCTGGTGCGGGAGGAAACGCTGCTCATCGAGATCCGCGACGACGGCGTGGGGATGGATGCCGGCAGGCTTTCCCATATCCGCGAGCGGATGTACGACGAAAAAAACGCGCCTGCGGCGGAAGGCCGGGGCGGTACGGGCATCGCGCTGCGCAACGTGCACCAGCGCATCTTCATGCGGTTTGGGCCGCCGTACGGCGTGCGGGTGGAGAGCGAAGGCCGCGGCGCGTGCTTCACGCTCAGGCTGCCGCTCCTGTGGAAGGAGGAGGAGAACCGTGCGTAAGGTGATGCTGGTAGAGGACGAGGCCGTGATCCGCTCGGGGCTCAAAAAGCTGCTGGAGCAGGTGATCGGGGGCTTTTGCGTGTGCGCGGAGGCGGGCGACGGGGCCGAGGCCCTGCGGTTATTGCCCCGAGCCCAGCCCGACGTGGTGATCACCGACCTGAAGATGGACGGCGTATCCGGGCTGGAGCTGATCGAGAAGCTGCACCTGCTGGACGCGAATCTGCCGGTGATCATCATCAGCGGCTACTCCGATTTCCAGTACGCGCAGACGGCCATCCGGCACGGGGCGAAGGCGTACCTGCTCAAGCCCGTGGACCGGGTGGAGCTGATGCAGGCGCTCTCCCGCGCGTGCCCGGCCCCGGCGGCGGAGGACGACCCGGACGGCAACCTGATTGTGCAGCGCGCCAAGGTGATCATCAAAAGCCGGCTGTCCGAGGAGATTTCCCTGCGCAGCATCGCCGAGGAGATCGGGATGAACCACCAGTACCTTTCGGCGTTTTTCAAGAAACACACGGGCAAGAATTTTTCCCGATACATCGCGGAGAAGCGCATCGCGCTGGCGCAAAAGCACCTCAAGGACAGCCGGCTTAGGGTGTACGAGGTGGCGGAGCTATCGGGCTACCACAGTTTGAAGCACTTTACCGGGGTGTTTAAGGAGATTGCGGGCTGCACGCCCACGGAGTACCGCGATATGGTGATGGGCACGAAATCCGGCCCACAGGAGCCGTAAAGGGACAAGGGCGGGGCCGGGCCGCGGGCGACAACCCCGGGCGGGGGCGTTGAGCGGCGCCGGGCGCGTACCGGCTTGGCGCTCCGGCATGGACGGGCGGTTCGATCGCTTTGGCAAAAGCATCGGCATAAGGCTCCGGTGCTCCGCTCCAAAGCCCGCAAGGGTTTCACGATGGGCCCAATTCCGCTGCGGCGGAGGTTTTCCGACAGTCTGGCGCGCGGCGAGGGCGAACGGGGCGGGGCCGGGTCCGGGCTGCGGGACGACACCCCGGGCGGGGGCTGACGGCTTGTGTCAAACCACATTGCGGGCCCTGCCCTGATACGGTTTCCATTCCTGCCTGCGACCAGGCTTACAGGCGGCTTTCCTCCGTAACGGGGAACGGAAGCGACGGCGCGGCCCTGCCGAGCATTGAGGACGACGGCACGGGAGAAAACGCCGCGCGACGGAGGCGCTTATGATTTGAAACCGGGTTACAGCAGCATGTGCAGCTCCCCGGGCAGGGGGCTGTTGATTTCGATCCAGCCGTTTTGCACGGTGAGCAGGCGCAGGTAACAGCTGTGCAGGGCGAAGCGGTTGGGCAGCGCCATGTGTTCGCGGCCGTAGAGGAAATCCCCGGTCACGGGGCAGCCCAGCGCCTGCAAGTGCACGCGAATCTGGTGCGTGCGGCCGGTTTCCAGCGTCAGGCGCACGAGGCTGCGGCCCGCGCCCGTTTCCAGCAGCCGGTAATGCGTGCGGGCGGGTTTGCCCTGATCGCTGACCACGCGGCGGATGGTCGCGCCGTCCTCCTTGGCGATGGGGAGGTCGACGATGCCTTCGCGGGCGGGCGGCAGGCCGTCGCACACGGCGAAATACTCGCGGCGGAACGCGTCCCCGTGCAGGCGGGACTGCAGCAGCTGCTGCGCGTGGGAGTGCTTGGCCACGACCATCAGCCCGCTGGTGCCCTTGTCCAGCCGGTTCACCGGGCGGTAGAGGAAGCCCTCCGGGCAGCCGAAATAGCAGTAAACGGCGTTTTCCAGCGTCGCCGCGTCGCGCTTGCGGGAGGATACCGAGGGCAGCGGCGCGGGCTTGTCGATCACCAGCAGATCGTCGTCCTCGTAGGGGATGTTCAGCTTGAGCTGGCAGGGCTCGCAGCCCGCGCCCCTGCGCTGCGGCAGGCAAATGACCAGCCGCTGCCCGGCCGTGACGCGCTTGTCGGCCCGCACGCGTTCCCCGTCCAGCATCAGCGCGCCGTCAAACTTGGCGCGCTTGAACTGCCCGTAGGACATGTGCAGCCTTTCCAGCGCCAGACGGCGCACCGGCAGCCCATCGTCGCACGGCGCAATAATCAGGCTCATTTCTTGCATGCGTTTGCCTCCGTTATTCCATTGCCGACAGTATACCATGCCCGGGTGCCAGATTCAAGGGCAAAGCATCAAATACTTCCTATGGTAGGATGCGCGCGGTTTACAAACCCTGCGGACTGTGCTATGATACACGGGAACGCGCTTTGTCCGGATGTCATGAAGGCATCACACCTCCACGAAGGAGGTCAAGGCCGCCATGCACAGACGAGAGGATGCGGTTTTTTCATGGTTCAAAACAGAGGATACCGGTTAACCGCGAGCGCGATGTTCCTTGCGCTCGCCCTGGTGTTGCCCTACCTGACGGGCCAGTTGCCCCAGCTTGGCTCGGCCCTGCTGCCCATGCACCTGCCGGTGCTGCTGTGCGGCTTCGTATGCGGCTGGCCGTGGGGGCTGGCGATGGGGTTCATCGCCCCGCTGCTGCGCAGCCTGCTGACCACCATGCCGCCGATGATGCCCACCGCGGTCGCCATGGCCTTTGAGCTGGCGGCTTACGGCGCGTTCGCGGGCCTGCTGTACGCGCTGCTGCCCCCAAAGCCCGCGTACCTGTATGCGGCGCTGATCGGAGCGATGCTGCTGGGCCGCGTGGTGTGGGGGCTGGTCAGCTGGGGCCTCTATTCGCTTTTCCTGGACCAGCCCTTCACCATGGCGCTGTTCCTGGGGGGCGCGTTTGTCAAGGCCTGGCCGGGCATCGTGGCGCAGCTGGTGCTGGTGCCGCCCATCGTGTACGCGCTGGAGCGCGCGAAGCTGGTCTACCATCCCGGCGCGGCGGCCTGAAGACCGCCCGCGCCCCTCAAACGGGAGCGAAGGATGAATCCTGAATTCTTGTTGCGGAGCCTTGCGGCGCGGCCGTGCGCGGAGCCGGCGGACGCGGTCAAATTCCTCTACCAGAGCGAGTTTGGCTGCTGTCACCTGCTCCCGGACGAGGCCGCCTGCGCGCAGGGCATCCGCCTTGAGCTGGCGCAAACCGCCGCCGATCCGGAGGCCCCGGCCTTCGAGCCCATCGGCAACGGTTTGTGCCGCTTGTCGCTGGCCCATCCCACGGTACGCGCGCTGCCGCCGGAACGCATCGCGCGGATGATGCGGGTTACGCAGGAGCGGGTGAAAGGCTCGGCCGAGCGCTTCGGCGAGAGCCTTGCTTTGCTGAACCGGTTGGCAGCGCCCGACACGGACGGCGCGCGGAGCGGTTCGGACGGTTGCGCCGCCCCCGCCCCAAAGGACGCCCCGCGCCTGCCGTTTACGGCGGCCGCGCTGGAGGCATACCTGCAAACCGATGGCCGGCCCGAACGCCTGCCGCCCCGCCACAGCCCCCGGTACAGGGCCGCGTACCGCCCGGCCTACCGCGTGGTGCTCAGGCGCTACGGCGAGGCGCTCCCGATGCTTTGCGCGGCGGAAGCCGCCCTGAACGCGTACGGCCGCACGGTGATCGTGCTGGACGGGGACTGCGCCTCCGGCAAGACCACGCTGGCCGCGCTGCTCCTGCCGCTGTACGGGTGCGACGTAATCCACATGGACGATTTTTTCCTGCCCTTTGACCTGCGCACGCCCGAACGGATGGCCGAACCGGGCGGCAACGTGCATTACGAGCGGTTTCAGGCGGAGGTTTTAACAGGGCTGTTATCGGGTATGCCCTTTACGTACGGCGCGTTTGACTGCCACACCGGCGAAACCCGCGCCGCAACGGCGACGCCCGGCCCCGTGACCCTTGTCGAGGGCAGCTACGCGCTGCACCCGCGGTTCTCCGCCGCCTACGACGCGCTCCACGCGGTGCGCGTCCTGCTGACCGTGGACCGGGAGGAGCAGAGGGAGCGCATCCGCCGGCGAAACGGCGAGGCGATGCTCAAACGCTTCCGCGAAGAATGGATTCCCCTTGAAATCCGCTATTTCGAGGCGTATCATAGTGCGCGGGACGGCGTGCAGGTCCTCCCAAGCCTGAGCCACGCGGAAGATGAGTCGCCGCAGGGGAGCGTGAGCCTGTGAAGATACTGGTAATCGACGGTCAGGGCGGCGGCGTGGGCCGCTCGCTGGTGGCCGCGCTCAAGCAACGCCGGCCCGATCTGCCGCTGATGGCGCTGGGCACCAACGCGGTCGCCACCGCCGCGATGCTGCGCGCGGGCGCGGAGCAGGCCGCCACGGGGGAAAACGCCATCCGCTACCAGTGCCGCGACGCCGACGTCATCGTGGGCGTCATCGGCCTGCTGCTGGCCAACGCCCTGCTGGGGGAGATTTCCCCCGCCATCGCCGCCGCGGTCAGCCAGAGCGAAGCCCGCAAGGTGCTCATCCCCATGGAGCGCTGCGGGCTGCACGTGGTGGGCGTCGGGCCCGCCTCCCTGGAGGAGCGCATCGCGGAGGCCGCCGAGGCGGTGGCGAATCTCGCCGGCCCGCCGCCCGAACGCTGAGGTTCCTCCGCACACGACAAGAAAGGACAATATCATCCATGAGCGAATGCACCCACGACTGTTCCAACTGCGGCGAAAGCTGCGCCACCCGCACCCAGCCTGAAAGCCTGCTGGAAAAACCCCACGAGCAAAGCCACATCCGCAAGGTGGTGGGCGTTTGCAGCGGCAAGGGCGGCGTCGGCAAAAGCCTGGTCACGGCCCTGCTGGCGGTGCTGGCGCAGCGCCAGGGCCTTAAGGTAGGCATTTTGGACGCGGATATCACGGGCCCCTCCATCCCCAGGGCGTTCGGGCTTACGGAAAAGGCCGCCGGCACCGAGGAGGGTATCTATCCGGTGCGCACCAAAACCGGCATCGATGTGATGAGCCTGAACCTTCTTTTGGATAACGACACCGACCCGGTGGTCTGGCGCGGGCCGATCATCGCGGGCGCGGTGAAGCAGTTCTGGACGGACGTCATCTGGGGGGATAAGGACATCCTGTTTATCGATATGCCGCCGGGGACCGGCGACGTGATGCTCACGGTGTTCCAGTCCATCCCCGTGGACGCGGCCGTGCTGGTGACCACCCCGCAGGAGCTGGTGGGCATGATTGTGGAAAAGGCCATCAAGATGGCGGGCATGATGAACATCCCCACTCTGGGCCTGGTGGAAAACATGAGCTTTACCCAGTGCCCGGACTGCGGCCGCAGGATTGATCTGTTCGGGGAAAGCCATGTGGCGGAACTGGCGCAGACCTACGGCATCCCGCACGCGGCGCGCCTGCCCGTCGATCCCAAACTGAGCGCGGGCATCGACCGGGGGCTGATCGAGCTGTTCACCGGCGACTGGCTGGACGCCCTGGCCGACGCGATTGTCGACCTTGCGCCCAGGCAGCGCGCCTGAGGGCCCTCTATGGGCGGGAACGACAAGGGGCAGCTGGCGCTGGACTATTTCAACCGGGGATTTAACTGCGCGCAATCGGTGTTCACGGCCTTCCACACCGAAATGGGGTTGGAGGAGGCCGAGGCGCTGCGCCTGAGCAGCTCCATGGGCGGCGGCGTGGGCGGCCTGCGCGAGATATGCGGGGCGTTTTGCGGCATGAGCATGGCGCTGGGCGCGCTCCTGGGCTATGACTCGCCGACCGATCTGGAGAGAAAAAAGGCGCACTACGCGCGGATTCAGGAAAAAGCGGAGCGGTTCCGCGAGGCGTACGGGACTGTGATCTGCCGCGAGCTGCTGGAAAGCCACGGCATTCAGCCAAGCCCGGTGCCGGCCGAGCGCAACGAGGCGTACTACCTGGCGAGGCCGTGCGCGCGGTATGTGGAAGCCTGCGCGCGCATGGCACAGGAAGATTTGGACGCGCCGGCGCAAGGCTGAAAAGCCGGAAGCGAAAAAGATCAAGAGCCGACGGCTCTTGTGGGGCATGGGGCACTGGAGGCGAGCTTGAGGCTGGCGACCGCTTAAGCGGACCCGAAAGCGAACCGAAGGTACGGCTTCGCGACCCTTTCACGGCAATGCCCGATACGCCGACGAAACCATCCGGCGTGTTCCCCCAAAACTCCGCCGCAGCGCATCAAGGGTAAGCAAGCAAACCGAGCTGCCGGAATGGTGAGACAGGCGGTCGGGGAAACCTCCGTATTCATGAAAAGAGCCCTTCTCCTTTAGGGAAGAGGGCTCTTTTCTTCTGATACTGTTCCCGACGCCGTCCGGGGTTTAGTGACACGGCCTTCAACCTTTGATTGCGGCGGAGGTTGGGAGCATTATATGTTGGGCCGCTCGCCGCGTTATATCACCGAGTCGATCGGCAGATGCCTGCCGCTGCCCAGGTTGCCTTCCTGCCAGTGCTTGCGGCAGAGGCTGGTGTAGCTTTCACTGCCGCCCAGCACAATCTGCTCGCCGGTTTTCACCACCCGGCCGTCCACCACGCGCGCGTTGTAGGTGGCCTTTTTCCCGCACCAACAGATGGTTTTGACTTCCTCGATGGTATCCGCCCAGGCCATCAGCCAGAGGCTCCCCTCGAAAAACTCGCCCCGGAAATCCGTGCGCAGGCCGTAGGCGATCACCGGGACGTTCAGCTCGTCCACGATGCGCACCAGCGTTTCCACCTGCGCCTTGGTCATGAACTGCGCCTCGTCCACGATGACGCAGTCAAACTGGGTCACATCCAGCGTTTCCAGTTCTTCCACAAAGTTGCACCGGCACTCCAGCCCGCAGCGGGATGCCACGAGATTCGCGCCGTCGCGCCTGTCCAGCCGCGGCTTGAGCATCAGCACCCTCTGGTTGCGCTCCAGATAATTATGCCGCACCATGATCGCGTTGGCCGTTTTGCTGGACCCCATGGCCCCGTAACGGTAGTAGAGCTTTGCCACTGCGCTGCCTCCCCGGTGTTGAATGAAGCGCTCCCCCAGGGAGCGCGGATGATCATGCGACCGCCCCCGCGCGCTGAAAGAAGCAGCGGGCACGGAAGGAAAACCCGGCCGATCGACCGATCCGCCGAATGGAAAACCGCAGGAATCGGCCTGAACCGCCCAGACAGCCCCCCGCCAAAGCCCCTTACCGTTTCCGGGCGCGCAGGGGTTTGCCCAGAATTTCCGTGAGCTTCGCGGCTGCGGCTTCGCTCTCCGGCCGCGGCTCCATGGCGCGGATCAGCGCCTCGGCGGCCCTGCGGGACGGCAGCAGCAGCTCCGCTGAGAACCGTGCCTTGCGGCCCACGAGCATCACCCGCGCGGTCACTTCCGCGGCGCTGTGCTCGCGGATGGCGTCCGGCGGGATAAACGCGTCCGCCTCCGACGGCTGTGCCGGCGCGGCGTTTTGCAGCGCGGCTTCCGCCAGGCGGTACAGGTAGGTGGTCACCTCGGCGGCGTGCGCCTCGAAACTCCGCAGGGCGTTGCTGGCCAGCGTCCGGCTGTCGGTGGCCATCCGGAGCGTTACGGTGGGCAAATCGCCGTCCCAAACCGAAAGGTTCAGGCGGTAATCCTCCGGGCGGGCCATCTCGTAAGCAGCGCGTATCTGCCGGGTGCGTGAGATTCGCCCCCGGAACGCGGGCGCGGCCAGCTCCACGCGCTGACGCACCTCGGTGGGCAGGCGCTCGCCAAAGAGCGTGAGCGCTTCCCGCCCGCGGTCGGTCACCACGAGCTGCTCCTTCATGGCCCCCTCGCCTGTTTCCAGCTCCCCCGCCGCCAGCAGCTGGTGCAGGCACAGCCGCATGGAGACGTAATCCATCAGATCCTGCTCGGCCACGAATGTCCACAGCTGGGCCGGGGTCACGCTTTCCAGCGTATCCACGCACAGCAGAAGCCGCAGCATGTTTTCCGTTTCGGATACTTTTCGGGGCGGTGATTGTAGCGGCATGGCGCCTCCCAATACGGCAACGGGGCAAAGCCTCGCTTTGCCCCGAACATGACCCGCAAGGGCCTGAAATACTGGTGACGCGCGCCTTCCGGCGCGGCGGGTCGGTTACGCCATGAAGGGCTTGATGTCGCCCAGCAGATCGTCGCAGGAATCGGCGTAGATTTCCATGGTGATCGGCTTGCTCAGGTCCAGGCTGAAGATGCCCAGGATCGACTTCGCATCCACCACATGGCGGCCGGCGCGCAGATCCACATCGTAGGCGTAACGGTTGACGATATTCACGAAAGACTTGACGTTTTCTGCGAGACTCAGCTTAATGTTGACAGACTTCATTTGAATAAAGCCTCCTTTCCATGTTACGCGTTCATTATACATGAGCCGTGCCTGAAATGCAAGAAAGCGGGGGTGAAAATTCCGCGAAAATTCATGCAACGCAAGCCCGGAGGGGATTTCACCCCTGTTTCTCCGCACGGGTACAAACGTTTGCGCTACCCGGAAAGGCAGGTCGGCCGCGTGGAGCTTCATGTGGCATCCGGTCGAAACGCGGGCAAAACAGACCTTTCGCCATTGCGGAACGCCCCGACGGGAAGGGCGGTGTAACCGGGGGACATGCCCCGGCGACGGCCGGGGCGAGCCCGCCGCCGACGCTTTTTGGGCACAGGCATCCCTGCACGGGCAAATCGCCTGCGAACGGCGGCCTCGCCTAGGCCCGGCAGGCCGTCAGCAACGCCACGCTCCGCGCGCCGGCCGAAAGCAGCGCGTGCGCGCACGCCTGCGCGGTCGCGCCGGTCGTCAGCACATCGTCCACCAGCAGGACGCTACGGTTTCGCAGGCGGCGTTCCCAGCTCACCGCGGGCACGAAGGCCCCCGCGATGTTTGCTTCGCGCGCCGCGCGTCCGCTGCCGATCTGCGAGCGCTTCTGCCATAGCCTTAGCAGCGCGCCGTCCCATACCGGCAGCCCCGTGTGCTGCGAAAGCGCCCCGGCCAGCACCGCCGCCTGATTGTACCCGCGGCTGCGCAAACGCCGCCGGTGGACCGGCACGGGCACGCAGACCTCCGCCGCCCGCAGGGCGGGGAGCGCCGCGTATACGGCGGCCATGCCGTGGGCCAGCGCCAGCGCCGCGGTTTGGTCGGACTGGAACTTGAGCGCCTTGACCAGCGCGGCGGCTGTCCCATCATACCGGAAGGCCGACGCCGCGCAGGCGAGCTCGTCGCCCAGCATGGTTTCCCAGCGCCCGGCGGTCAGCGTATCCGCTTCCAGCCAGCGGCGGCAGTCCGGGCAGACCAGCCCGTCCGAGGCCGACAGGGGCGCGCCGCACGCGTGGCAAACCGCGCGCTGCGGGCACAGCCACGAAAGCGCCTCCGTCCACGCGCGGCTCACGGGACGCCCGCCTTCAGGCGCTCGCGCAGGGTGGTGTAGCGCAGGGCGACGTGGTTGTTGGCGACCATCTGGGCGATCACTTCCTCGCGCCCCACCAGCACCACCAGCCGCCGCGCGCGGGTGAGCGCGGTGTACAGCAGGTTGCGCGCCATCAGCATCGGAGGCCCGCCCGCCACCGGCATCACCACCACGGGAAACTCGCTGCCCTGGCTCTTGTGCACGGTCAGGCAATAGGCGAGCTCCAGCGAGTCCAGCTGCTGCTTTTGGTAGGTGACCAGCCGTTCTTCGTCAAACAGCACGGTCAGCAGGTGCTCGGCGGGGTCGATCTGCTCGATGTAGCCCACGTCCCCGTTGAACACGCCCGCGCCTTCCTCCGTGCCCAGCGCCGTGCGCCGGGTGTAAGCGAGCTGGTAGTCGTTTTTCGTCTGGATCACCTTATCGCCCACGCGAAACTCCGTTTCCCCATGCACCAGCGAATCGACCCCCTGCCGGTCGGGGTTGAGCGCGCCCTGCAGGAGGCGGTTGAGGCTCAGGCTGCCGCACTCGCCCTTCTTGGTGGGGCTGAGCACCTGAATGGCGCGCACCGCTTCCCGCTGCCACTCCCCTTTGGGAAAGCCCAGGTACCTGGGCAGGCGCGTTTGCAGCAGCTCGCCGATCGCCCGCGCGGCCTCGCCCTGCGTGGAGCACCGCTCAAAAAAGAAATCCGCGCCTCGGGCGTTCAGGGTGGGCATCTCGCCCTCGTTGATGCGGTGGGCGTTGACGACGATCATGCTGCTCTCGTCCTGTCGGAAGATGTCCGTCAGGCGGACGCTGGGCAGCGTATCGCTCGCCAGCAGATCGCGCAGCACGTTGCCCGCGCCGACGCTGGGGAGCTGGTCGGCGTCGCCGACCAGAATCAGCCGCGTGCCGGGGAGCACCGCCCTGAGCAGTCCGCGCATCAGGGCCACGTCGACCATGCTCATCTCATCCACGATCAGGCAGTCCGCTTCCAGCGGATAGTTCTCGTCCCGGGCAAACACGTTCTCCTCGCCGCCGTATTCCAGCATCCGGTGGATGGTTTTGGCCTCCGCGCCCGTCGCCTCGGTCATCCGCTTGGCCGCGCGGCCCGTGGGCGCGCACAGGAGGATCTCGTTGTCGTCGCGCAGCAGGTGCAGGATGCAGCGGATGATCGTCGTCTTGCCTGTGCCGGGCCCGCCGGTGATGATGAGCAGGCCCTCCTCCACGGCGCTGCGCACCGCTTTGCGCTGCATGGGGCTCAGCTTGATGCCCAGCTCTATTTCCAGCGCCGCGATGCGCGCGGTCAGTCCCGTCACCTTTTTATAGGGCCGCGCCTCCATCAGGTAGATCAGGCGGGTCGCGATCTCGCTTTCCGCGTGAAAGTAGAAGGGCAGGCACAGGCAGTCGTCCTCCTGATCCGGCAGGCGAAAGGCGACCAGCATTTTGCTGAGCAGCGCCTGCGTGATCTGCGTTTCCACCAGTTCCCCGTCCACGCGCAGCATCCGGACGCCCCGTTCCGCCAGGATCCCGCGCGGCAGGAAGGTGTGCCCGCCGCTGGCCGCCGCGTCGTTGAGCAGATAGAATAGCGCCGCCCGCACGCGAAACTCGCTTTTCGGGTCCACGCCCATGCTCAGCGCGATGCGGTCCGCCGTGAGGAAGCCCACGCCCTCGATATCCGTCACCAGCCGGTAGGGGTTCTCGCGGATCCGCTCGACGGTGCCCTCGCCATAGTATTTCGCCACCTTGGTGGCGAGGTTGGGGCTAAGCCCGTAATTTTGCAAAAACAGCATCACGCGGCGCGCGCTCATCTGCTCCTGGTAGCTTTCCAGGATCATCGCGGCCTTCTTGGGGCCGATGCCGCTGACCTCGGTCAGGCGCTCCGGGTGCTCGTCCAAAATGGTGGTGGCCTCCATGCCGAAATGCCGGACGATCTGCCTGGCGGTCGTAGGCCCGATGCCGCGGATGAGCCCAGACCCCAGGTATTTTTCCACGGCGGAGAGCGAGTCCGGCGGCGTGATGCGGCAGGTGCGCGCGGTAAACTGGCGGCCGTAGACCGGGTGCTCCGTCCAATCCCCCTCGAACACGACGCTTTCCCCCGTGGAAAGCGCCGGCATGGAGCCGACCACCGTCTGATGGCCGCGGCCGGCCGCCACGCGAAGCACGGTATAGCCGTTGTCCTCGTTGCGGAAGGTCGTTTCCAGCACCGTCGCCGTCAGTTGTTCCATGCCCATTCCTCCGTTTCTTCTGGATTATAGCACGAATGTTCTCCTGCGTACAACGGCGGCTTTGGGCCTGTGGGGGGTGAGGGGGACGCAGGGCCGGCCGGACGGTTCGCCGGGCGCCCAAGGACGCCGAAACCGGCTTGCCGCCCCGCCGCATGACGCTGCGCCTCGTTGGCCTGACAGCGACGATGCCGCAGCCGGCGCGCCGTGCGACGTGTAAATTGGTAGAATTTGTTTCGGAAGCTTACATAAGTACAACACTTTTCTTACGAATGGCGCGCAATATTGTATCGCCTCCCGGTCGGGGGTATAATGGGCATACGCAAAACGGCCTTATGCCTGCTTTTCTCACGCTCGCATGCGACCAATGGCGACGGGGGCTCCCCGCCAAGCCCCTCAACGCGGGCGGATGAAACCGACGCTTGCTTTCGTTCCTATCAATGCCACAGCAGTTCATGTGGACCCGGCTCGCGGGCGGCATCGCGCATCCGTCGCCGCCCGCCGTGTTCCGTTCCCTTTCCACACAGCCCGAGATACGGTGAGGAGGCCTGCCGCTTGACACCCAGACGTATTCGCATTTTCGCCGCGCTGGTCGCGCTGGTGATGATCCTTTCCGCGTGCATGAGCGCGCTGGCGTATGAGACCATCCCCTTTGGCGAGGAAAGCAGCCGCGTGCGCGCGCTGCAACGGGCGCTGAAATCCAAAGGCTACTATACCGGGACGATCGACAGCAAGTACGGCCAGAAGACCCGCTCCGCGGTGTACCGCTACCAGAAGGCCATCGGCATCACGGCGGACGGCCGCGCGGGCAACAAGACCCTGACGGCGCTCTACGACGGGCTTGCCGCGGCCAACAGCATCGACGGCAAAAAGGCGTCCACGGTGGTCGTCAAGAGCAGCAAGACCCTCTACTACGGCTGCACGGGGGCCAGCGTGCGAAACCTGCAGCGCCTGCTCAAAAAAGCCGGCTACTTCAAGGGATCGGTGGACGGCAAGTTCGGCGATCTCACCATCATTGCGGTCAAGCGCTTCCAGTGGGCCAAGGGCCTGCACGGCGACGGCAAGGTCGGCACCAAAACCATGGATGCGCTCAAGGAGGCCACCGGCACCTGAACGCGCCGGGTTTCCCCGCCGGCCGACGGCACCCTGCGCGGGCGGAGACCCCGCCTTCGCCCCGCCGCGCCCAGGGGCCCAACGCCAACCGCCGCCGCACCCCTGCTGATCCGTGCGTGGCTCGGCCGGAGCCACGCCGCCATCAGAGCCGTTTCGCTGCCAGTACGAACAGCAAGACTGTTCTAGCTCGGTGGAACGGTTCTTTGCTTTGTTCCGGTTGCGCCCGACATCCATGCGCCGCGCCCTTGACCGGCAGCGTGAATCCCCGCCCGCGCGTCGCGCGGGCGGCCAGGCTGTCCCAAAACCCCCGCCGCAGCGGAAGTGGGTCCGGGGTGAAACCCTTGCGGGCTTTGGGGCAGGGCCCCAAAGCCGTATGCCGATGCATTTTGCCAATGCGAGCGCACAGCCCGCAGGGCCAGGAGGCGAGCGGCGCTGCCTATGGCATGGGTTTTTTACCGATGAGGCCGCCCGCGCGACGCGCGGGCGGCCTCATCGGCTCGGTAACGCAAACAGCCTTTTTCGTGAAACGTGCCGGGCGGGTTCGCCCATACGATTTTCACGCATGAACGCGGCCAAGCGCGCGAGCGGTTTTCGCCTGTGACGGGGAATAAACGCAAAGGCGCGGCGGGGACGCGTCCCGTTTCTTTGGCGAAGCCGCGGGAGACAAGCGCCGGAAGCGGAAGGCGTTCATGCTGGGAACCGGGATCAGTCCTTCAACCACTGGGCGTAGCGCTCGGGAGCGTGGATGGTGCGGATCATGCGGATGAGAAACGCGTACTGTTCGGGCGTGAAAAAGTCCTTGTATTTCTGGTAGAGCACGCGCATGGCCGAGAGGCTCTCCTCATGCAGCACGTAGTCGTTGAGCTTGGCGAAGTTGGCCGAGAAGGGCGTCAGGGCGTCAAAGACCAGCCCCATCAGGTCGTCGGTCATCCATTGGATATCCTTGAGGGTCAGGCGGCGGGTACGGTAGTTGTCCTGCACCACGCACATGCTGCCGCCCGTAACGCGGTTGACGCCCGTGAGCAGGTCGTGCGCCACGCAGTCCCTGAGCTGCTGGAACGTATGGCGGTAAGGCGCGTATTCCATGAGCACGCTGGCGATATCGGTGCAAAGCGTGTTGGAGGACAGCAGAAGCGAGCCCAGCCACGGCCGGAGCACGCGTTCCACATCCCTTACGTCCACCGGCATGGCCACCGCGCGTCCCTCCCGCTTCTCTGGCGCCCCACTCCCGTAAGGGAAAGGCGCTGCACATTCTTTGTCTGTACCATTCGATACGGCGTCGCCGTTTCCCTTGTAAAGCGCAACAAATCAAGCCGCCGCGCCCCGCGGCGCGTTCCATCGCCGGCGGCGCCCGTCCAAACGTCATAAAAATGTTAAGTATTCATGATACGCATATTTATACGGAAAACCGATCACAAAAGTATCACATTTTCATGACGTTTGCCTGCGAATTCCGACAGCTTGCGTTTTCCACAGCGCCGACTACTACCGCTTGTAGGGGCGATTTCCCACGGCGGTATCGCTATGCATACGCGGCCGCCCCCGCTTCCCTTGTCAAAACAGGATGATTCTGCTATCATAGGTTCTGGTTACGGTCACGGACCGGGAGTTTTAACGTCCCGTTTTCCACACGCGCGACGGACAATTTGTTACGGCCAGCCTCAAGCCTGCCGCGCTGTGTCTGAATATTATTCATCTGGACGGAAAGGTTGACGCGCCTTGCTGAATGCAGAAGAGATCTGGTTAAACGCCTGCAAGATTTTAAAGGAGGACATGAACAACGTCTCCTACGAGACGTGGATCAAGTCCGCCCTCAAGCCCTATGCCGTCATTGACAACAGCTTCCTGCTGGAGTGCGTGAATACGCTCATGCGCGATTTTGGCGTGGACCGGTATCTGAATAAAATTCAAAACGCGGTGGCGACGGCGGCCGGCCGCGCGCTGAACGTGGAAATCCTCAACCGCGACGAGCTGCTCACCCGTAAAACCGAGCTGGAAGCCAAGCAGGCGGACGTGAACCCCTGCCTGCTCAACCCCAAGTATACGTTTGACACCTTCGTCGTGGGCGCGGGCAACCGTTTTGCGCACGCGGTGTCCCTGGCTGTGGCGGAGGTGCCCGCCAAGGCCTATAACCCGCTGTTCATCTACGGCGGCGTGGGCCTTGGCAAAACGCACCTGATGCACGCCATCGGCCATTACGCCCACGAGCTGTACCCGGAGATGAAGATCCTCTACATCACCAGCGAGGATTTTACCAACCAGCTGATCCAGGCGATGCAGAACAACACCAACCAGCAGTTCCGCGACCGTTTCCGCACGGTGGACCTGCTGATGGTGGACGATATTCAGTTTATCGCCGGCAAGCACAGCACCGAGGAAGAGTTCTTCCACACCTTCAACCACCTGCGCGAGGCCGGCAAGCAGATCGTGATGACCTCCGACCGCCCGCCCAAGGAGATCAGCAAGCTGGAGGAACGGCTATGCAGCCGCTTTGAAGGCGGATTGCTGGCGGATATCCAGCGCCCGGATTTTGAAACCAGGCTGGCGATCCTGCGGAAAAAATCGGAGTACGACCACCTGCTGATCGGCGACGATATCCTGTCGCTGATCGCCGAGAAGGTGGACACCAACGTGCGCGAGCTGGAAGGCTCGCTGACGCGGCTGACGGCCTACAGCTCGCTCACGCGCCGCCAGATCGACATGCAGCTGGCCCGCGAAGCCCTGCGCGAGCTGTTTAACCACAGCGAAAGCCGCCGCGTGACCACCGACAGCATTCAGGACGCGGTGGCCACCTACTACGGCATCACCACCGAGGACCTCAAAAGCCCGCGCCGCAACCATGAGGTGACCGTGCCCCTGCAGATCGCCATGTACCTGACCCGCGAAATGATGGCCCTGAGCCTGACCAAGATCGGCGACGCGTTCGGCGGCCGGCATTACACCACCGTGATGAGCTCCATCGACAAGGTGGAGGAGTCCATCAAGCAGTCCCCGAGCCTGGCCAGCCTTCTGGACGATGTGCGCAGGCTGATCAAGGACGGCAAATAGGCGGGCGCGGACGGTTTTTCATACCGCAATCATCGAAAACACAGCGGGGAACCTTCAAACAGGTTCCCCGCTTGGCGTTAAGCCCCGCCGCGGAGGCGATGGGCCGGGGCCCTTGCCGTGGCGCGGGCGTCGCACCCCCGCGACGCCGAAGGCGAGGCCTCGCAATAAAGCATGAAAAGCGCCCCGCGACGCCATCGGCACGCGGGGCGCGGGAGATTTGCCTCCGCCGGGCGCTAGAGGGTTATCGCCCGGTTGCGCGCCGTGACCGGCCACCGGGCCACGATCGCCCCGGCCTGGGCGACCAGGATCTCCGGGTACAGCGCGCTGGTGGGGCAGATGTGCCACGGCGCGGCGTACAGCTCGGTGCCGATGGCCGGCCGCCGGGCCTCCGCGCCTTGGGGCATGCGCAGCACCCAATGCTCCTCGTTTTGCATCACGGTAACAGCGTCCTCGTAGCCCAGGATCACCGCGCGCGGCGGCACGGGGTCGGCCGCTACGCCCTTGTAGCCCAGATCCACGGTAAACATGCCCGGCCCGGGATGGCTGATTGCCCGGGTGAGCAGCATCGCGCCGACGGTGAAGGGCAGGTCGGGGAAATGGCTGGCGTAGCCGTAATCCTGAATCAGGCAGGTGCCGGGGCTTACATAGACCCCCGGATACCGCGCGTGGCAGGGGAAGGAGGGCGAGCCGCCCATGACCAGAATGCCGCAGGGCAGCCCCGCGGCCGTCAGCCGGTCGCGCAGGGCGTATACCCCCGCCACATCCGCGTCGACGCCGCGGGCGCGCTCCTCCGGCGCGTCCTCGTGGCGGTGGCCGTCGTACACATGCAGGCCGCGCATCCCAAGCCCCGGCAGCGCGGCGGCAAGCCGGTACAGCTCCTCCGCCCGTTCCACCGGAACGCCGGTGCGGTGCAGGCCGTCGTCGATATCCAAAAGCACATCCGCCCGCGTGCCCTCGGCGCGGGCCGCTTCGGCAAGCTGCCGGAGCTGGCCTTCGTCGTCGCCTACGGCGAAAAACCCGGTAGCGGGAAACGCGGCCTTGAGCCTGAGAAAGCGCCCGATGTTGGGCCCTACCAGCGGGTAGGCGAGGATGACCTGCTCCGCCCCGCAGGCCGCGGCCATCTCTGCCTCGGCCACCGTGGCGCACTTGAAGCGCGCGATGCCGTGCGCCAGCAGCAGGCGGACCATGTCCGCGGACTTGTGCGATTTCACGTGGGGCCACAGCCGCTGCGTTCCCCCCGCCAGCCGGATCATCGCAAGAATATTCTCCTCGATGATCTCGCGGTAGTAGATCAGCGCGGGCGTCACGATCGCGCCGGTATCCCTGAGCCTGTAGCGGTCCGCTTGCACGCTAATCCCTCCCCCACGGGTGGATTTCGATGATGAACTCCACTTCGCAGGCGATGTTGCCGGGCAGTTCGTTGACGCCGATGGCCGAGCGCGCGCCCACGCCTGCGTCGCCCAGCAGATCGCGCAGGAAAATCGAGCAGCCGTTGAGCACCTCGGGCTGGCGGTTGAAGCCCGGCGCGCTCTGGATGAAGCCCAGGGTCTTGACCACGCTCCGGATGCGGTTGAGATCGCCCAGGTAGCGGTGCAGCGTCGCCAGCGCGTTGAGCGCGCACAGCCGCGCCGCGGCCTGCCCCTGCTCCAGCGTGCAGTCCGCGCCCAGCTTGCCCACGATGGCCGGCACGCCCTGCACGGTCGCCCCCTGCCCGGAAACGTATAAAAGATCGCCCACCTGTTTGACCGGCCGGTACACGCCGCCCGCCGGCGGGCTCTCCGGAAGTTCGCAGCCCAGTTCCCGAATTCTCGCGTATACGTCGCCCATGATACGGTTCCTCCTTTGGGTGTTGAGATCCTGCGCGCGCCGGCCGCCTGCGCTCAGCGCCCCGCCTGCGGGGGCACCGCGAGCGCGTGAAACAGCGCGGCCGCTTTTTCGATATGCGATTTTCCCTCCGACAGGTCCACGCCGAAATGCGCGGGCAGCAGCGCGTCGAAGTCCAGCGCCAGAAGCCTGTCCGCCGTTTTGGCATAGGCGGGGATGGAGCAGTCCGGGATGTTTTGCAACAGCACCCGCCCGCCCAGAAACAGGCTGTCCCCGGCGAAGAGGTAGCCGCGGCCTTCCTTTCGCATCAGGTAGGCCATGTGCCCGTCGCAGTGGCCAGGCGTCGCCACGGCCAGCCACTCCGTGCGGCCGAGGCGGAAGGTTTGTCCGTCCGCAAGCGGCTCGACCGGGCAGGGGCGGAAGCGGTACCCCGGCGGGTACAGGCCCGCTGCCAGCGCCGCGTCCAGCGCGATGGCCGCCGTATCCCCGCGGGATACGGCCCGGGCGCACGCCGGGTGCGCCTTCACCGGCGCGCCGGTTGCCTCGCGCAGGTGGCAGGCGTTGCCGGCGTGGTCCGCGTGCCCGTGTGTCAGGAGGATCAGCGCCACGTCCGCGGGGGAGAAGCCGCACGCGCGCAGGCAGGAAAGCGGCGCGTCGCCCGCCGGGCCCACGCCCGTATCCACCAGCACCAGCCCGTCGCCCGTATCCGCGAGGTACACGTCGCAGTCGTACGGGTCGGAGATATGGCTCCCGGAACGCCCGCTGGCCGCCAGCCAGAGGCCGTCTTCCAGCCGTATGCCCATCGCGCTCAGCCCCTTCCCGCTTCGGCCGCGCCGGCCGCATCCGCGCCGCCCTCCGCCTTGCGGATGCTTTCCAGATCGTTGTACAGCGTATATTTGGAGATGCCCAGGAACTCGCACACGCGATCCCCGGATTTAGAGATCACAAACGCGCCCTTGTCATCCAAATATTTAAGAAAACGCCGGCGTTCCTCCCGGTCCATGAGCGCGGCCTGCCGGCCGACGTGGGCCAGCGCGCTTTGCAGCAGGTACTCCAAAAGCTCCCCCACGTTGTTGAAAAACACCTCGCCCGGCTCGCGCTCGGAGGCCGCGGCATCCTCGCGGGGGAGGGCGTACTTGTTTTCGGCGCGCAGGAAAGCCTCCATCTTCACGGAGTCGGTGATGTCCTTGTTGATGCAAAGCGAGCCCACCACGCGGCCATCGTCGTCGCGGATGTACATCGTGGAGGAGCGCAGGATTTTGCCGGATCTCGTATGGGTTACGTAGTTGTAGCGGTTGCCGTTCTCCACGGTGCCCCGCAGCACCTCCAGCCCCAGGTTGCTGCCGCAGTCGCCGATTTGCCGGCCCGTCACGTGCCCGTTGCGGATATCCACGATGGTATGCTCGTAGCCATGGGTCAGGTCGTGCAGCACCAGCTCGTCGTTGGCGCTCAGGTGAGCTTCCAGCATATCCAGCAGGTGTTTGTAGAACACCCCGTCCTCGGCGATCTGTCGCATGCGCGCCTCCCAAAGCTGAACATTTGTCATTTTTCTGTTGCTATGCTAACATAAAATCAGTCATCTGTAAACGGGTTAGCTAAAAAATCCTCTGATTGCGGCAGGCGAAGCAGCTGGCGGCCTTCCCGGCGGAAGGCTTCGGACGCATGCCGCGCGGCCGCGTGACGAAAGGCCCCCGGCGATCCGGCGGCGTTGGGCGGGGGCAAACGCACGGAGGGCAGCCGGCTCGGCACAGACGGCAAGCCCGCGCGTACCGGCAGCCTGCGCGTATCGGGGGACCCGCGCGCACAGGCAACCCGCGCGCGCCGGCACGCCCGCGGGAATGACCGAAAACGGAGGGCATGGAATACCGGGCCGCGTGCAAAACCGGCACGGGTTGCGGCCGTGCCGGTTTTCGCAGAGGAACCGTGCCGGTTTGCGACCTTCCGCCGACGGATCGTTGCCGGACGGTGCGGGAAAGCGGCGGTCGCTTTCAAAACAGCGGCCGATCCCCGCGCGCCACTGCGCCGGTGCGGCCGTCGCCTAACCCGGGGCTTTTTCAACCGTTTGCGGACTCGCTCGCCATGGGGCGGCACTCTCCCTGCAGCGCCGCGGGTGCACCCGTTTCGCAATGCTTTTCAAACCGCCGGGGTCAAAGCATACGGGCATGCTCCCTATCGGCGCGCGGCCTTTCAGCCGCCCTGTCGGCGACAGACGTCCGCCGACATCCGCTTCCGGGCCGCGATCAGCCGTTTCGGTTTCGCCCGAACACGCGCCGCAGCGTGCTGAGTGCGTACTTGGCGAGAAAACGCGCCTGGCGCGCGGGGGTAAGCTGGAAAAACGCCTTTCGCAACGGAGGCCGCCAGACCTCGCTGTAATTGCGGGACAGCTCCAGAATATCGATTTCCCGGTTGGCGATGGCGTTGCGCACGGCGCCGTGCCAACGGCGCCGGGAATACTCGTCAAACCCCCGGAGCATCTCGATGGCGCGCCGGACGTGCGCCACGACGGCCGCTTTGTTCTGCCGCATGCCGGTCGTCCAGGAACCGGCATGCCCCCGGCGGTAGCAGGAGAGCCGTTCGTCCAGATAGTACAGATGGCCCTGCGTGGCCAGGTACAGGTGCAGCGTGCTGTCCCCCACGCCGGGCAGGGAGTGGCAGAACGCCGGCAGGCCGCCGCGGCGTAGCGCGAGTGGGTAGACGTAGGAGGACGTGGCCGCGAAACCGCCGCCCGCGCGGATCAGATCGCCCACGTCGACCACGCGGCTGCGTCGGTACGGCCGGATCACGCCTGCGGGTTTGCCGGCGGGGTCGATGATATCGGCCGCGTGCAGGCACAGGCTGCAATCCGGGTGCGCCTGGAGGTACTGCACCTGTTTTTCCAGCTTGTCAGGCGACGTCCAGCAGTCGTCGCCTTCGCACAGCGCGATGTAGCGGCCGCGCGCCTGCGCAAGCGCCAGCTCCATGACCGATATGCCCCTGGAATGCTGGTTCTCGGTTTGCAGAATGGGGCGAATGAGATCGGGGCGCAGCGCGGCCCACCGGCGGATGGCCTCCGCGGTGCCGTCGGTGGAGGCGTCGTCGTGCAGGATCACCTCGTAGGCAAAACGGGTGCGTTGGGCCAGAAACCCTTCGACGGCCCGGTCGATGTAAGGCGCGTGGTTGTAGGCGACGCAGCAGACGCTCACCAGGATCTCGCTCATGCAGGCTTCCCCTTCCGCGGTTGGTGCGGGCTTGCCGGGCCGATCCCCTGATCGGTTGGTACCCGGCCGGAACAGGCCGGGGCCGGACTTCTCGCCGCGCCCGGTCAGATCAGATCATACTCCGCCATCAGCGCGCGGGTGCCGTCCCGGCCGCAGTGCATCAGCACGTCCAGGATGGACAGCCCGGCGATGAAATCCGCGGACTGCTGGGAGTAGCGGTAGGGGCGGGTGGAGACGAAGGAGAGCGCGACGCCTTCCCGCTGGAAACGGTCCTTGTCGTACAGCGCGAGCCCGCCGATGGCGTTGACGTATTCCTTGGCGCCGTTGGCGCGGCAGATGTCCGTGATGCGCCGGGTCATGCGCTCTTCCTTATCCAGCCCCGCGATGCCGGCTTCGACGGCCTCGTAGGCGTTGGGCAGCGCCTCGATCTCGGTGGAGACGTCCAGCCAGTTTGCGATGCCGCGCAGCGTGTCCACATTGGTGCGCAGCAGCGAGCCGGGTTCGCCGGTGCCGCAGCCGGGCAAATGGCGCTCCAGCAGCGTGACGATCTGGGCGTAGTGAGGCGCGCTTGCGTAATTGCACCGCAGGAGCTTAAAAAACGACCGGCACCAGTCCTCGCGCGCGTGGAGCCCCACATCGCGGATCAGCCGCCCCCGGCTGTCCGTGACGGGCGCGTTGAAGTAAAACGTGTCGCCGTTGCGGTGCCGCAACCGGTTGCGGTCCATCCAGCTGTGCCGCGCAAAGGGCAGGTCCGCGTAGAAAATCATCTTGTCCGCCGCGCGGATCAGCTGGAAATAGCCCAGGTACGGGAAGAAGTACGGCTGCATGATCGCCAGTCGCATCGGTTACGCTCCTCCTTGCTTTGCGCGGCTTTTCACAAACTCGCGCAGAAGGGACGTGCATTCGGTGAGGATTTCCATGCGGAGCAGCTTCGCAAGCCCGAAATAGACCCCGAAGCCCAGCGCCGCCTGCAAAAGCATCAGCGGCACAGGCGCGCGCACCGCCAGCGACAGGGGCCACGCCACGGCGCCCGCCAGCGCGCTTAGCAGCATGTAGGGCAGGATATCCTTCACCTGCTCGCCGTAGGCGTAGCCGATCCGCTTGCGGTTGGGGAAGGCGTTGACAAACGTGGCCAACACCGAACCCGCCGCCGCGCCCAGCGCGATGGCGGGAACGCCCAGCGGCAGGGTGAACACCAGTATCGCAAGGCTCATGACCGTCTTGACCACTTCCAGCGCCAAAAACAGATCGCTTCGGCCCACGGCCTTGAGCGCCTGGAGATTGGACGTGTGGATGGGCATAAACGCAAGCGAGAAGCACGCGATCTGGAAATAGGGCACGCAAGGCAGCCACTTGTCGGTCAGCATCCAGCCGACCAGCGGCCGGGCGATCACGCCCAGGATCACCATGCCGGGCCACATCAGGAAGGAACTGGTGCGCACCGCGCGCCGGGTGAGGCGCTTGATTTCCGCCGGATCGTCCTGCCTGCGGGAGAGCACCGGAAACAGCACCGAACCGATGGAGGCGCTGATGTCGCTGACCACCAGCTGGGGGTACTGGTTGCCTTTCTCGAAAAAGGCGAGGTCGGCCACGCTGTAGGCTTTGCCGATCATGAACGCGCGCAGCTTGATGTTTGCGGTATTGAGCACGGCCGCCAGCACCAGCTTCCAGCCGTAGCGGTACATCTCCCGCATGCGCGAAAACGAGAACATCAGCCGTGGGCGCCACCGCACCGTACACCACAGCACCAGCGCGTCGGTCACGTCGTCGGTCATCTTCTGCGCGATCAGCGCCCAGATGCCGTAGCCCCGCAGCGCCATCCAGATACCCACCGCGGCGGAGAGCAGCGTACCCGCCAGCGAAGCCCAGAACAGCCGCTTGAACAGGAGCATCCGGGAAATATAGGCCTTCTGCACCGCGCCCGCGGCATACACCAGCAGGCTCAGGCCCATCACGCGCAGGGCCGGGGTCAGCGAGGGCAGGCCGAAGTACGCGGAAAGCCAGGGCGCGCCCAAAAACAGGAGCGCGTAGAGCACGACGGAGATCAGCAGATTGAAGTAGAAAACGGTGCTGTAATCCAGATCGTCCGCTTCCTTCTTTTGCACCAGCGAGCTGCCGAACCCCGAGGTGATGAAGATGCCGGCGAAGGTGATGAACACCAGCACCACCGACACCACGCCGTACTCGGCGGGCAGCAGGATGCGCGCCAGCACCACGGAAACGATGAAGGAAACCATCTGCCCCATCGCCCGCTCCGCGAACTGCCACGCAAAGCCGGAAACCACTTTTTTTCGGATTCCACTCATGCCGTCTTTCCCTGCTTCCGGAGGAGATGATCATGGGACGGGCGTCGCGCGTCGGTTCCGGGGGGGGGGGGTTCCCGCCCGGCGGGGAAAACGGTTCGCGGCCGCGCGGGGGATCGCTGCCTGCCGATCCCCGACGGACGCCGCCGCCCGGCGGGTTTTACAGCACGTGGTAAGCGCCCAGCTTCTCCGGGTGCATCGTCAGGATGGGGACGAACTTGCGGTCGTCCCCCTGATTGGTTACCGGGTGGGAGGAACTGCGGATCAGCCCCGGGCCGAAGTACCGGTCGTCAAACAGCAGGATGGTCGCCACGGCGTATTCCACAAAGCGCTGGCCTTCCCAGAACGTTTCGAACCGGCGCTGGGCCATGTAGGGCTGCAGCACCATCTCCCGGATGTCCTCGCCGGCAAACAGGGCGTCCCAGGCTTCGGGCGTCAGGGTGCAGCCCGCGAACACCTTCTCGCTCTTGCCCAGCCGCGCGTGCTTGAGGATGTAGGCGTCCTTGCGGGCGCGCGCGTCCGCCCAGACGTCGGGCGCGGCGCCGTAAACGTAGGTGATCACGATATGGTCGCGCAGGAAGGCCGTTTCCTCCCGGGTCAGGATGGGGCCGGTAAAGGCGTCGTCCTGCAGGAGGGCAAAAAATCGCTTGTCATGCGGCAGAAACGCCGTGCGGAGGTCCTGCAGGTACGGGCGATCCACCAGCCGGCGAATCTGATCGTCGCTCAGCAGCCACAGGTCCGTCTGCTTGATCTCGCTGATCACGAGATCCGCGTCCGCCAGGGAGGGATCGGCGGCGTACGCCTCAAAGGGGATCACCGTGACCTGCTTGCCAAGCGCCTCGAAATAGGGCTGGTAGAGCTTGAGCGCCTCGGGGCGGTCGTCGCTTTTGATGACGGAAACGGTGCGGCAGGGCTCAAGCTCGCGCATCGCGTAGCCGAACATGGGCGTCATGGGGTCGCCGCGGTCGGCGATGCCGCGCTCCGCGGCCATTTGCTCCGCGGCCCGGTCGGTAAAGCAGGAGGCGTAATAGCCGCTGTACATAAAGCGGGAAGTGATTTCGCAGGCGCGCCAGCCGCCGTCCGCGCACAGCAGGAGGTCCGGCCGAAAGGTGCCCGGCCGGTAGGGGCGACCGTGGAGCATCCGGAGGATCCGGAGCGTGCGGGGCGGCAGCTGCATCGTATCGTTGAACGACTCGTAACGCTCTGCCAGTGACTGCACACACCGGTGCATAAGCAGGCCGAAGCGGGCGAACTCCGCGTCGCGCTCCGGGGATACCCAGAAGGGGTCGGTATGGTACCAGCGCTTCAGGTACAGGTATTTGTCGGCGTGCACCGTAAAAAAAACGGAGCGGTATTCTTCCGACGTCATGCGGTGGGCCTCCTTATGGGGATTTGGAAAGCGGAGTGCAACCAAGAAGACGGGGCGCGCAAGACAGGGCGGTATGTGCCGCCTGGCGGCGTTTTGGGCGGCCGCGCCCCCCGGGCGGGAAGGCTGCCGGGCGCGGCCGGGACGGCGCGGGCCGCCGCTGCAGGGGGGCGCCCATTAGGCAAGAATCCGCTGAGAAGACGGCGCCTGCGGTAGGCGTGAACCCGCCTGAGGGACGGAGGCCGCGCTTGCGTATCAGCCTTTGGGGAACCACCGCGGCGGGGGAGGCGGGTCAAGGGCAAACCGTTTGCGGAGCGTGGGCGCAAAACCCCAAAGCCGTATGCCGAAGCGGGCCTGAAAGACCGGAGAGCTAAGAGGCGGGAGGGTTTGCGCATGGTACGGGTTCGGTCGACAGCCCGACTCGAAGGCGCATTGTATACAAAGCAGTTGCATTGTAACATGCCCGAATTGGTTTGTCTATAACATATGTAACAAAATCAGGAAGGGGGTTCTGGCCGTCGGGACGGCGCCCCGTCGCCTTCGCCTTGCCTGCGCGAGGCGGAGCAAGCGCGGTTCCCGGCGGAGGCAGGGAAGGCCTGCCGAAACCTGCCGCCTGAAAGCCGGGGTACGCAGAAAAAGGCAAACCCCTGGCGGAGCCCGGCGCAAACCGCAGGGAGCGGTCCGGCGCGGAAATGGGCCAGACGCAATCCGGATACAGGCACGAAAACGGCGCGCATCCGACGGCAGGGTGCCGGATGCGCGCCGTTTCAGGGACAGGCGCGGTCCATAGTCGCGCGTGGGGAGACGTTCGGCCAGCCCGCCGCCTGCCGCGGCCCGCCCGACTACGGTTGCGGTTTTGCTGTTGCTGCCGGGCAAGTGCGTCCGGTTGCCGCGGCGGTCGGCCGCTTTTCTGGATGACCGTCGGTTGTTGCGGAAAACGCGCCGGTTGTAGCGGCCTGCGCGGTGATTCCGGCGCGCGGCCCGCCGGTTGCCGGGTTCAGCCCGCCGGTTGCCGCGGCGCATCTGCCGGCTGCCGCGCGCGGCCGGCTTTCAGCGCCAGCGTCTCCCGCGCGAAGTCGCGCACGAGGTAGCACAGCATTAGCGCGCAGTTGACGGGGATGCTCAGGTACGGCACCCGCGTGCTCACCTTCAGGATGGGTGAAAACTGCGTCGCGCCGATCACCAGCAGGATGGAGTAATACAGAAGCGACAGGAAAAACAGAAAGCTCAGCGCCGTGATGCCCAGGTTGACGATGTGCGTCGCGGGCCTGTCGCCCAGCCGGGTTTGCAGCAGGTCGATGCGGAAATGATCGCCGTTGCGCAGGATTACCGTGGCGGCGGTGAAGATCATCCACGCCATCATCCACTCGACCACCTCGTCCGTCCAGGAAAGCGGCAGGGTCAGCGGCGTAAAGCGCACCACCACGCGCACCAGCAGGATGAGCGCGATGCCCACGCACAGCGTGGTCACAAACCAGCGCAGCACGCGCATCAGGCCTTCGTCCAGGGCGTGAAGCCATTTCATCTTTCGCACCCCCTAACCCAGCAGCGAGGGAATCCACAGGGAAAGCGGCGGCCAGAAGGCGCACAGCAGCAGCACCAGGAAAATCCCGAACACATAGGGGAGCACTTCCCTGGACAGATCCAGCAGCCGCACGCCCGTCACGCTGGATACCGCGTACAGGCTCATGCCCACCGGCGGGGTCAGAAGCCCGATCATGGAAGCCAGAATCACGATTACGCCGAACTGCACGTAGTTCATGCCGATCTTGTCGATGATCGGCAGGAAGATGGGCGTCACGATCAGGATGACCGCCGTTCCCTCCAAAAACATGCCCAGCACCAGCAGCACGAAGATGATCATCAGGATCAGCGCCTGCGGATCGGCGGTGACGCTGAGCATCCCCTGGATGACCATGTTGGGGATGCGCTGGTGCAGCATGAAATAGGCCAGAAAATTGGCGATGGCGATGATGAACAGCGTTTTGCAGCTGGTCAGGAGGCTGTCGTAGACGATGTTCATCAGTTTTTTCCAGGTGATTTGCCGGTAGACGACGCTGCTTAAAAACAGCGCGTAAAACGTGGCGATGATGGCCGCCTCCGTGGGGGTGAACAGGCCGCCCCAGATGCCGCCGATGATGATCACGATAGTCAGCAGGCTGGGGATCGCCTTCCAGAAGTACAGGAGGCGAACCTTCCAGGGCATGCGGGCCGTAACCGGGAAATGCTTGCGGCGGGAGATAACGTACACGCAAACCGCCATGGCCAGCGCCATTAAAAGCCCCGGGATAAACCCCGCGGCGAACAGCCGGCTGACCGATACCCCCGTGCAGGAAGCGAACACCACAAAGGGGATCGAGGGCGGGATCACCGGGCCGATGGTCGCGGACGCGGCGGTGATGCCCGCGCTGAAGCGGTGGTCGTACCCGGCGTCGTCCATGGCCTTCATCTCGATGATGCCAAGCCCCGCGGCGTCCGCCACCGCCGCGCCGGACATGCCGGAGAACACCACGCTGGACAGGATGTTCACCTGCCCCAGCCCGCCCGGCCAGTGGCCCACCATGGCCTTGGCGAAGTTGAAGATGCGGTCGGTGATGCCGCCGGTGTTCATCAGGTTGCCGGCGAGGATGAAAAACGGGATGGCCAGAAGCGTGAAACCCGTGGTGCCGTTATAGATGCGCTGCGCCATTACCGCCAGGATGTTGGGGAAGCCCAGCGCCGCGAACACGCCCGCGCTGGTGGCGCCCATCGCCACGCACACGGGCACGCCCACCAGCATCAGCCCGATGAGCAGAACGCACACGATCAGAGCAATCATGCGAATGTAACCCTTCCCTTGACGCGCCGTTGGGAAAGGCGGCGCCCGCCCGGCGTGCGCCGCCCGAAAACGGATCGCTTATTTCGCGGAATCCTCCACCATTTGCAGGAACTTGGCCATATCCTCGGCGCTGCCCTCGTACGCGGCTACCTTTTCCCAGGCGGGGGCCATGGCGGCTTTGAACTCGGCCAGGTCCACCTCGGTCACGGTCACGCCCTTGTCCGTAAGCTTCTGGATGTAGTCCTGCTCGCTCTGCTGCACTTCGGCGCGCATCTGGTCGCGGGCGGCGGCGGAAGCCTGCTCGAGGATGCCGCGCTGCTCGTCGGTGAGGCCCTGCCAGAAGGCGTTGTTCACGGTGAGGTTCACGGCCTCCCAGGTGTGGCGGGTCAGCGAGAGGTAGATCTGCCCGGCTTCCCACATGCTGTTGTTGTAGATGGTGGAAAGCGGGTTCTCCTGGCCGTCCACCGTCTTTTGCTTGAGGGCGGTAATCAGTTCGCTGAAGGCGATCTGCTGCACGTCCGCGCCCAGGGATTCAAAGCAGGCGACCTTCTGCACTTCGCTGGGGGTGCGGATTTTCAGGCCCTTGACGTCCTCGGGGTGTTTGACTTCGCGCTTGGAGTTGGTCAGGCAACGGAAGCCGTAATCCCAGGGGCCTATGTTGTGCAGGCCCTTGGATTCGAGCGTGCCGTCCGCCACCCACGCGGCGAAGGGGCCGTCCACCACGGCGTAGGCGTGCTGATAGCCGCCGTACACGTAGGGCGCGGTGACCAGCGCGTAGCGGATGTCGTACTTGTCCAGCGTGCCCTGGGATACCAGGCAGGCCTGGATGGCGCCGATGGCGACCTGCTCGGCCATTTCCTTGGCGTTGCCCAGCTCGCTGGCGCCGTGGATTTCCACCGTCATCGCCCCGCCGGAGAGGGCCTCCACCTGCGCCTTGAAGGTTTCGGCCGCTTTGCTCACGGGCTCGTTGGGAGCCCCGAAGTGGCCCAGGATGATGGTGGTGGCTGCGCCGGCGGTGCCGACCAGCGCGAAGGAACCGAGCGTCAACACCAGAGTGAGAACCAGTGCGAGTACCTTCTTCATTGTCCGATCTTCCTTTCTATTCCGTTACGGCCTCAGACGGCCATAATCTCCGCGTTGGGGGGTTCCGCGAAAAGAAAATACAAAGAAGAATGCCATATGTTGGCGAAATGTACGTTGCGACCCATGGCTTGTATCCACATTATAGAGAGAGGATTGCTTGGTGTCAATAGCAATAAGCGAAGATTTCTGCAAAGAAGTGATATTCTGTATTCATTTAACGCGAAGGAAACGCGGCGTGACCGGCAAAAATGTACTTATCAAACGGATAATTGTATACATAATACCCGACGGGACGATACAAACCTTGACACGGAAGGACTGATGCGCTACACTAGTTCAAGATATCCATCTTCGGCAGCGAGGAGAACGTGGCGAATGGCGAACGGCTACTATAACCGGGAGATTTTTCTTACCCTGGAGCGCGAGATCCTGACCCTGAAGCTTAAACCCGGCACCGTGGTCAGCGAAAACGAGCTGTGCCAGCGCTTTGGGGTATCGCGTTCACCCATCCGCAGCGTTTTGCAGGAGTTGCGGCTTTCGGGGCTGGTCAGCATTACGCCCTACAAAGGCACGCAGATCACCCGGATGGATTTTGACATCATCAACCAGATCATCTACCAGCGCATGGCCGTGGAGACCTTCGTGCTGGAGGACTTTATCCGCACCTGCGACACGCTGGACCTGGAGCGCGTGCGCCACGCGCACAACTCCATGCGCCAGCTGCTGGAGGGCGACGCGTTTGACGCGGCTCAGTTTTACGCGCTGGATTCCCAGCTGCACGAAATCTGGTTTACCGTCACCCGGAAAAGCTACCTGTGGGAGTCCATCCAGAAATCCAACTGCCACTACACGCGCTTCCGCATGCTGGACGTGGTGGAAATCAAAAATTTCGAGCAGATTGTGCAGGAGCACGGGCAGATCATCGAAGCCATCGAGAAGGCGGACGTATCGGCCATCCGGCCCCTGCTGCGCCGGCACCTTTTCGGCGGCGTAACCCGTCTGGGCAACCTGATTTTTACCGACCTGAAGGATTACTTCACCACGCCGTAAACCGGACAGCACGCGCACTGCGCGCAAGGCCGCCAGAAGCCGGAGGCAGGCTCCCACGGGGAGCCTGCCTCCGGCTTTTGCCTTTCTCCGCGCCGCGGCACGGAGAGGTCGGGGAACGATGGTGAGGTCGGGCGCAAACCTTCGAAACGAAGTTGCCGCGCGGAGGTGCGCCGGACAGACGCGCGCGGGGTCTGGGGCGGAGGGCCTGTGCCTTGCGACGGAAGAACTGGACGGTGGCGAATCAGCCGCCAGAAGGGCGAACGGACAGACGGCGGGTAACGTCGTTCGGTGGCAACCGTGAGTCAGCAGCAACTGTCGGGAGCGGCAACTGGCATAGGGCATCAACCGTCCGGCGGTCGCAACCGTCATGCGGTGGCAACTGACACTGGGCGGCGACCGTCATGCGGCGCTGACCGTCATGCGGTAGCAACCCTTTTGGAGGGCGCAACGGCGGCCCGAAACCAGCGGCGGGCTCCCGTGGGGAGCCCGCCGCATCTCGGTTTGCCGTTCAGCGCTTGCGGCCGATGCCGCCGAAGATCAGCAGCAGCAGACACGAGCCGGCCACGGCGATTAGCAGGCTTTGCCAGTTGAAGCCGGTGACCTTGCCCCAGCCAAAAATCGCCGAGGACAGCCATCCGCCCAGCGCCGAGCCGATAATGCCCACCACGATGTTGCCCAGAAAGCCCATTCGGCGGTTGCGGCCCATCAGGATGCTGGCGATCCAGCCAGCCAGCGCGCCAAACACGATCCAAAGGAAAATGCCCATAACCTCATCCCTTTCCAAGTGTGCGCAACCATGGCCCGCGCCATGGGTGCGAGAACGTAACCATTGCGGATAGGTGCCGCCGCGCAGGGTTTCATGGCGGCGCCGTTGTGTTACTTCGCCAGCCTTGCGCCTGCCGCTGCCCAAACCCTTGCCGCCCGCAGGAGGATGCGGGCGGGCTGTGAGCGGGCCCGACCGCCGGTTGCGCGCTTTGGATGAAAACCTCAAGAGCTTCGGCACCGCCGAACCGTCAGGCTTTCGGCTTCTTCTGCTTGAGCGCCTCGGCGATCAGCGTGCAGATCTGATCAATCTTTCGTTTTTCGATGCCCTTGCCTTCCAGATACTTGCGAAGGCCGCCGATCACCTCCTCGGCGTTTTTTTCCTTCTTGCTGGCGATCATCTCCAGCACGGCCTTGGCGATTTGCAGCAGCAACAGGATCGGTTGCAGGATGTCGGTCGCCAACGACTTGGTCAGGTAGGGCGGCGCGACGGTTTCGCCGCCGTCGCCCACGATCAGGGTCATCAGCGCCTCGTCGCCAAATGCGCTGCAGGTTTCAGGGTCCAGGGTTTGCAGGATGGCAAGCTCCAGCTGCGCGTCTTCACGGGTCATGGCGGGGCCTCCTTTCGCCGGATGGGCGGCGGTTTGTCAAAGTCGGGGGGGGTCGCCGGATCATCGCTCCCGCGTACCGTTACCGGCGGTTTGCGGCACGCCCGATACTTCCATAATAGCCGGGAGCGCCTGCAAGTCAATGGGGCATGGAAGATTTTACCGCCGCGGCGTCGCAAGACGGTATGCCGGAGCGCGGGCCGGGGCGAAAGAATCGGGAAGCGGGGATCGCCGCGAGGGTGCCGTTTCAACGGGCGGGTTGATGCTCCCCAGAACGGCCGGGGACCGGAAGCGAACCCTGCGCGGCCCCATCGGCGTCACGCCGGGTCCGCTTCTTTGAACGCTTCGGTCTGCTGCCTGATTCGATTCCAAATCATGAACGCTTCCCACCCACGGCGCTTTTCCCGGTGGCTTCCTTGTGAAAGCTCGACATAGCCCCGCAGCGCTTTCGCTTCCGTTCCTTGCGCCAGAAGAAAACCGCCCGCCGCCTGGGCGCGTTCCGGTAGGGGAATCGTATTACGCCAGATACGAAAGCAGCACCCTGAGCGCCCCGTCCATGTCGGTCAAATCCACGATCTCGCAGCTGGAGTGGACGTTGCGGCAGGGGATGCTCACCGTGCACACGGGCATGCCGCCGCGCGTGCGCTGCATTGCGCCCGCGTCGGTGCCGCCGTGGGGCAGCACCTCGCGCTGGCAGGCGACGCCGGCGCGGTCGGCCGCGGCCAGCAGCTCCCGCACCAGATCGGGGTTGCTGATGCTGTGCGCGTCCATCACCTTGATGGCCGGGCCTTCGCCCAGCGCGATGGCGAGCTTGCGATCCTCCGGCACGTCGCCGCAGAGGGTCACGTCCAGCGCGATGCCCAGATCGGGCTCCAGACTGTACGCGGCGGTCTGCGCGCCGCGGGTGCCGACCTCCTCCTGCGCGGTGAACACGGCGACCACCGTATCCCGGCAGGCGGGGAGGGTCTGCATGAGCTTGACCAGCAGGGCGCAGGCGCAGCGGTCGTCCATGGCGGGGGCGGCCAGCCGGTGCGCGCCGATGGAAAAGCACCCTTCGGCATATACGGCCACGTCGCCCAGCTCGACCATCGAAAGGGCCTGGGCGGCGTCCTTGGCGCCGATGTCGATGTAATAGCTGCGAAGCGAGCTGGTTTCGCCGGGCTTCAGGGGCTGCTCCACCAGCACGCCCTGCACGCCGTTATGGAAGCGCACATGGCGGGTGCGGCTGTTGGCGGCGTTGATGCCGCCCACGTTGCTCACGCGCAGGAAGCCTTCCTTCTCCACGTGGGTCACCACCAGGCCGATCTGGTCCATATGCGCGGCCAGCATGATGCGGCGGCCGTCCGCGGCTGTGCCTTTCTTTTCGCAGATGAGGTTGCCCAGCGCGTCGCGGCGGACGGAATCCACCTTGCCGGCGAGCATCCCCTCGATAAGATCCGCGACCTCGCCCTCCCGGCCGGAGGGGCCGTAGGCGGCGGTCAGGGTTTTGATGAGTTCCTCCATGAAGAATCATCCTTTCGGTCTGTGATCATCCGTTGTCGGTTGGTTTCGGCGGGCGGCGCCGACGGCGGCCGTTGCCGGGCTCGCCCTCCGGCGGCGGTAACCCGGAGCTTCGCCTGCCGGGCCCGGATTTCCGGACGGCTTCGGGCGGCGCGGCGGAGGGATATCCGGCCACGCGCGCCGGGTTCGGCGCCCGGGTTTGCGCTCGGGCCGGCGGTGGATCATTGGGAAACCAAGCGCGTTCCACATGCGGGGCTTCCCGGGCTGCGGGCCGCAGAAGGGGTCAGCGGCCTGCAAGCCACGCGCGCACCAGATCCTCCTGCGCGCGGATGTCGGAAAGCGAGCACACGCCCGCGGCGCTGTGAATGTTGCGGCAGGGCACGGAGAGCGCCAGCGTGCGGCAGCCGACGCCCGCGCGCTGGATTTCGCCCGCGTCGTTGCCGCCGGCGACAAATGTTTTCACCTGGCAGGGGATGCCCCTGTCCCGGCCCAGCGCCAGCATCGCGCGGTACAGCTCGGCATTGCCGATGGAGGTATTGTCCATAAACGACACGCACACGCCCTGCCCCACGCGGCATACCTGCAGCGCCTCGGGCATATCGCCCAGATCGTTGGCGGTGGTGCATTCCAGGATCAGCGCGATCTCGGGCTGCGCACGCCGCGCGGCTGTGCCCGCGCCGCGGCAGCCGCCCTCCTCCTGGCAGGTGAAGGCGAAAACCAGGTCGCCCGCGTAGGGCGCGTCCAACAGCCGGAGCAGATTATACACGCCCACGCGGTCGTCCAGCGCCTTGGCCAGCACCAGCCCGTCGCCAAAGGGCACGCAGGGCGCGTCGAAGGTAACGGGCGTGCCCGCGGGGGCCACGCGCTCGGCCTCGGCCTTGTCCCGCGCGCCGATGTCAATGTAAAGCTGCTCCACGGGCAACACGGCCTTGCGATCCTCCGCCGTCTGCTGATGGATCGCCATCGCGCCGATCACGCCCGGCAGGGAGGGTTTGTCCGCCTGATCGTAGCCCACGCGCACGCGCTTGGAAACCAGCACCCGCGCGTCCACCCCGCCCAGCGGGCGGAAGCGCAGCAGCCCTTCCTCCGTGGCGGAGACAATCATCAGGCCCACTTCGTCCATATGGGCGGCAAGCAGCACGCGGGGCCGTGTCGGATCGCTCCCACGCCGCACGGCGATCACGCTGCCCAGCCCGTCCAGCGAGACGGCATCCTTGCCCAGCGCCTGTTCGCAGGCTTCGCGCACCATGGCGCGCACCTTTTCCTCGCGCCCGGGCAAGCCCTGCGTTTCACAGAGGGTTTTCAGCTCCATAGCGCGTCGTCCCACCCTTCGTCGATTTCGGCGGCGAAATGCGCCACCAGCCGCCCGCATTCCCGGAGGGCGTTCGTATCCAGCAGTTCCACGGTGGTGTGCATGTACTTGAGGGGCAGGTCGATCAGCACGCAGGGCACGCCCTCGCGGGCAATCTGCACGGCGTCGGTATCGGTGCCGGTGGAGCGCTCGGCGTGCTCCATGTTGAGGGTAACGCCGTGCTTGGCCGCCGTGTCCCGCAGGCGGGAAAAGAGCTGATGCTGAATGTAGGGGCCGTAGGTGGCGGCGGGCGCGTCCAGCGGAACGGTGGTATCCGGGCGGCTGGCCGGGATGGGCGCGTGGCTCACATCCAGGATGATCGCCAGATCCGGGTTGACGGTGTGCGCTGCGACCTTCGCGCCGCGGCAGCCGACCTCCTCCTGCGTGGTGCAGGCAAAGGTGATCTCCGCCGCGTGGCGCATGGCGGCAAGGCGCTGGGCCGCCTCCAGCATCACGCCGATGCAGGCGCGGTCGTCCATGGTCTTGCCGGCGGCGCGGCCGCCCAGCAGCCCCACCGCGGGGCCCACGAGGGTCACCGGATCGCCCACGTTTACCAGTGCCTTGACCTTTTCCGCCGGCAGCCCCAGGTCGATAAAGAGATCCTCGCGCTTGTAGTTCTGCTTGCGCTCCTCCTCGGTGAGCAGGTGCGGAGCCTTGGCCCCCACAACGCCTGTGAGGGTCGCGGGTTCGCCCCCGGCGGGGCGGCAGTGCACGGTAACGGTCGCCGCGGGCAGGATGCGCGGGTCCACCCCGCCGATGTTGCCCATGCGCAGGGAGCCGTCCCTGAGGATTTCGGTCACGATCAGGGCGATCTCGTCCATATGCGCGCACAGGAGAATTTTGGGGGCCCGCCCGCCTTTGGCGGTGGGCGCGGTCGGCTTTCGTGTGGCCAGCACGTTCATCAGCGGGTCGACGACGACTTCGTCGCACAGCGGCCGGAAGCGCACGGCAAGCCAGTCGGCGGTTTCGCGCTCATGCCCGCTGGGGCCGTACAGCGCGCCCGCCTCCTGCAGATAGGTGAGGATGTCCATTGGTAGTACCGCCTTTCCGGACGGGCGCGCCGGCGGCGCGTGCCCATCCACGACCTGTCCATTATACCCGCCGCCAGGCCGGCGCGCAACCGGTGGCAGGCAGTCGTTTCCAAAAAATGTACCCCCAACGGGCCACGCCCGCGCGGTTAGGCCTGCGCGCACGCGGGAAGCGCGACCCTCGCCTTGCGCGCGCCGGCGGCCTTTATACCGGAGGCCCGGGGCCTTGCAACCGTCCGCGCCAAGGCAGCAAAGCGGATTCGCGCATGGCTGCGGGGCGCACGCCTTCCCCGGCGGGGCGTTCCGCCGCCGCTGTGGAATGCGGACGACGGGCCGCGGGACTTTGCGCGCGGGTAAGCGTGTTCGCGTTGCTCGGGGTGACGGGTGCGCCATTTCCGGGGCGACTGCGCCCCATGCGCGTGAGCCGGGCGCAAGCTGCGGAGAACCGCGCTTGTCGCACGGGCGTGCGGGCCCTGCCGTGGGCGGTTGCGCCTTCGTAGGAGGGCGATCGCGCCCTGCCGGGGCGGGCTCTGGGCCCGCCGGGTTGCGCGCGCTAGTCATGGGACGCCCGTTCCCGGCCGGGCGGGCTCGCGCCAAGGGACGCGGCGTCGCGCCAACGCCGCTGGGAAAGTCGCGCGTCGGCCTTTCGGGGACCGCGCACGCACCGTTTCCCCCGACCGCGCCGCCAAAACCGCACCGCGCCGCTAGAGCTGAACCGCGCCGGCTTCCCGCACGCACAGGTAGTACCTCACGCCGCGATCTTCCATCAGGGTGGCGCGAAACACCGCGTCCTCCCGGGAAACAATCTCGCCGCCGCCTGCGTCCAGCTGGGCGAACCAGGGCATGCCGCCCGCGGAGCGCTCGAAACGCACCATGCGCGCTATGTTGCCTTCCCGCCACAACACCAGCAGCTGCGTGTCCTCATCCACCTGCGCCAGATGGCTGTCAAACGCGCGCAGGGTGCGCCACGCCCAATCGGTCAGGGCTTCGCCGCCGTGCACCACCTGCGCCGCGTCCCACGGCTCGGGGTAGGCGTCCGCAAGGCGGAAGATCTGCCCGTCCTTGAGGAAAGGCAGCGCCGCCCGCGCGAGGATGGCGTTGGGGTCGCTGTCCGCGTGGCGGCTCCCCGAGAACAGCCCCAAAACGGCTGCCGGCGCGAGCACCGCGCACAGTAGCAGCAGGGCGACCGTTTGCAGTCCCTTGCGGATGGCAACCCCTCCCCCAGCACGGCGCGGATCGCGGCCGCCGCTGGCGGAGGCGGCGATAGCGGCCGGGGTGCGCCGGTTGTGTCTGTTTGCATTGTACCGCGGGAGGCGGCGGCGCGTCAACCGGGTCAACCCAGGCGGGGAGCGGCGGGGGAGCATGGGCTGCCTTGGCCGTCCCGGCACGCGCTGAGCCGCGCCTCGTCTGCGCTACATGTTGCCCAGACCGTCCAGCCCCGACTCCGCATGCTTGCCCAGCGGCCCGGGGGGTGCTACAATGGGCACAGCGCCGCGGCGCGGCGCAAGCGTAAGGGGGTTTCGTATGGTACGCAATATCGTGTTTGACATGGGCATGGTGCTGATGGATTTTCACCCGATGGAGGCCAGCCTGGCTGCCGCCGGCAACGAGGCGGACGCCCGCGCCTTGTATGAGGCGCTTTTTGCCCATCCCGAATGGGTGAGGCTGGACGACGGCACCATCACGCAGGAAGAGCTGGGCCGCCGCGCGCAGGCGCGGCTTACGCACGAGCGGCTCCGCCCCTTGGTCTCCCGCGTTCTGGACGCGATGCCCGGAAACATCCTGCGCCCGATTCCGGGCATGGACAGCCTGGTGGATTGGGTGCTGGAAGCGGGCTTCCGCGTGTATCTCCTGTCCAACGCCGGGCTGATGGTCAGCGAACACCGGGAGATCATCCCCCGGATTGAGAAGTTCCACGGCGTGGTGTTTTCGGCGGAGGAGGGCGTCATCAAGCCCGATCCGAGAATCTACGCGCGCCTGACGGAGCGCTACGGCCTGCTGCCGGAAGAATGCCTGTTTATCGACGATAACCCGGCCAACACCGAGGGCGCCCGCAAGCTGGGGTGGCAAACGTATACCTACGGCGGGGATCTTCCCGCCCTGCGGACGGTGCTGCAAGGGCATGCCCGGGCGCTGGCGGCCCGCTGAAAACACCGCGCAAACCATGGAAAAACCTGATGCGGGGCCTGATACGATGGTCAACCGTGAACGCCTCCCTCCCGCGGCGCTTTTCCCCCGCGGCTTCGTCGCAAAGGCTCGACGAAGCGCCGCTACGCCTTCGCTTCCGCTTCTCGCCCCGGAGGCGAATCGCTCGTGAGCGCGGATGCGTCCATGAATGGAAATCGTATGCATGGGCCGCGGCGCCGCCGTCCCCGAAAAGGGGGACGGCGGCTTCCTTCAAAAAGCGAGAAATTCGTCGAATTTGGAAGCAATCATGCAAAAAGACATGAAAATCGAATGGAACAGCACGCAATTTGACCAACTTTGACCATAAAGATAGATTCGCAGAGTTTGACTATCTTTGATCTTAATGGTATCCTTCAATCACGGTTCGGGGGTGATCCCCAACAGGAAACCCACCGGCCCCCCAACAGTGATGACATGGGCGACAGACCGCCCGCATGAAAAAGGAGGATGCACAATGTATACGCTTGTTCCCTTCCACCGCAACCTCAACCGTGAGCTCTCCAACGTTTTCGCGCCCGATCATTTCCTGCGCTCGTTCTTCGATATGAGCGACCTGGTCGGCCAGGCCGGCTTCCGCGTGGACATCCGCGAGGATGAGAAAGCCTATCAACTGGAAGCTGAGCTGCCCGGCGTGCCCAAGGATAAGCTCAACGTGAGCGTGGAGGAAGGCACCCTGACCATCAGCGCCGATCTCAACGAGGAGAAGAAGGAGGAGCATGGCGGCTACCTCTACAATGAACGCCGCAGCGGCCATGTGGAGCGTTGCTTCAACCTGGAGGGCATCGAGGCGGACAACATCACCGCCGAGTACAAGAACGGCGTGCTGATGCTCAACCTTCCCAAGGTGCAGCCCACCCCGAAGAAGGAACCCAAGAAGATCGAAATCACCGGCACGGAGAACGGCTAAGGCCAACACCGGCCGGAGGAAGAAGGACGGCTTCGGCGGCAACGCCGCCGAAAACCCGCCCGGCATGCAAGGCCGCGCCCCCCGTGGGGCGCGGCCTTCAGACCGTCAAAAAAGCCCCCAAACACGGGGCTTTTATGGTATAATAGCATCAGGTGATGAAGATGCTAAAGCGAGAAGAAGAACAACGCCAAGCGGTGGAGATGCTCTGCACGGATATGGTCGTGCCCAAAGACCACC
>JAAYUF010000145.1 GCA_012517815.1 Clostridiales bacterium | reverse complement strand
GGTCACCTTGCCGCCGTGCGCCTCCCGCAGCCGCAGCGCCGTTTCCAGCGCGTACAGGTCGTAGGGGTTCATCTTGCTGGCGACCCCGGCGCGCTTGAGCACGCCCGTCTCCGCGTCCACTTCCACCTGGCTGGTCGCCGGTACCTGCTTGATGCTTACAAAGATGTTCATGCGTTACCTTTGCACCCGGCCGGTGGCATTCCCGCCCGCCAGCGCGAGCACCTCCTTTTCGGACATGAGGTTGAAGTCCTGCTCGACGGTGTGCTTGAGGCAGCTCGCCGCGACCGCGAAATCGATGGCCGCCTGCGGCGCAAAGCCGCTGACAAGCGCGTGGATCAAGCCGCCGCCGAAGCTGTCCCCGCCGCCCACGCGATCTACAATATGGATACGGTACGTCGGCGAAAAGTACGCCTCGTCACCCTGCCGGAGCATGCCCGCCCAATCGTTGTCGTTGGCGGAAAGGCTTCCGCGCAGGGTGATGGCGACCGTCTCAAACCCGAAACGCTGCTGAAGCTGACGGGCGACGTCCACATACCCGGCGTGGTCGAGCTTGCCGCCCTGCACATCGGTGTTCGCGGCACGGATGCCGAACACGTCCGCCGCGTCCTCCTCATTGGCAATGCACACGTTCACGTAGGGCATCAGCGTCGCCATCACCTCGCCGGCTCGCTCCCGGGACCAGAGTTTGCCCCGGTAGTTGAGGTCGCAGGATGTTTTTACACCTTTTTCACGGCAAGCCTTTAAAGCGTCCAGACAAATTTCCGGCAGTTCTCCGCCCAGCGCGGGCGTGATGCCGGTGAAGTGGAACCAGTCTACCCCTTCCAGCAGCCTTGTCCAGTCAAAATCCGCGCGCTTTGCCAGCGCCATGGCGGAACCGGCCCGGTCGTAGATTACCTTGCTGCCGCGCTGGGAGGCGCCCTTTTCCACAAAATAGATGCCCAGGCGCGGGCCGCCGCGCACCATCGAGCCGGTGCAAACGCCGTACTTGCGCAGGGCGTTGACGGCGCACTGGCCGATGTCCGTATCCGGCACCTTGGTGACAAAGGCCGCGTGGTGGCCGTAATTGGCCAGCGATACCGCGACGTTTGCTTCCCCGCCCGCGTAGCTGGCCTCAAACGCCTCCGCCTGCACAAAGCGCAGGTAACCCGCCGGGTTGAGCCGCATCATGATTTCCCCGAACGTAACGATGTTCGCCATCCCGATACCCCTTTCAGCGACCCGCCGCGCGCACGAATTCCTTTGCCAGCGCGGTGATCCTGTCAAACTCGCCGTTCTCAATCCACTGTTTGTTTACCAGGTTGCCGCCCACCCCCACGCCGGAGCAGCCCGCCGAAAGGAACTGCGCGCAGTTGGTTTCCGTGATGCCCCCTACGGCAAGCAGCGGGATGTGCGACAGCGGCGCGCGCACGGCTTTCACATACGCCGGGCCGAGATCGCCGGCCGGGAAGAGTTTAACGGCGTTGGCGCCCGCGCGCCAGGCCGCCGCGATTTCGGTGGGCGTCAGCGCGCCGGGCAGCGACACCAGGCCCCGCGCGCGGGTTTCGCGGATCACCGCTTCGTCCGCATGGGGGGAGATGATGTACTCCGCGCCCGCGTCCGCCGCCAGCCCCAGCTGTTCCGGCGACATCACGGTTCCGGCGCCCGCCAGCATGCGCCCGGCGAAGCGTTCCCGAATCGTTCGGATCGATCGTGCGGTATCCTTCCACGTTTCCGGCCTGGCCTGATTGAAGGTGACCTCCATCAGCGTTATACCGCCCGCCAGCAGCGCCTCCGCCAGCTTTGCCATCGGCTCCGGATCAAGTCCGCGTACGATGGCGATGATCTTATCCCGGTTGATCCAATCCATGGTGGTCATCGCGCGCACCTCCGCTTCCGCTTTGTGCCATCAGTATACCGTCCCCGCGTTTGGCTGTCGAAGGGAAAAGCGGCGTCGGTTTGTTTTCAAATTCCGTATTGTTTTTTGCGGCCTGTTGTGATATACGATTGGGTTAGGAAAGAGGGCATCGACCGATGGATTACGCCGCATGCTTCCAACGGTGGGACCGCGCCGTGGAGCAGATGGCGGAACAGGCCCGCCGCGAGTCGTTTGCATTCGCGCCGCCTGATCGCTATCTGCTGTACGCAGCCGTGCGCAGCCAGACGGCCGCGTTCGCGCGTTCGCTTCCCGGCGGCCGAGACGCTGCAGAGGATCTGCTGGCGTTCTGTTTTCTCGATCTTCGGGAGCTTTGCGCGTTGCTGGCGCCGCTAGACCCGGAGTTGACGGTGCGGCGCTATTTTGACTATTTCCGCGTGCGCTCGGGTAACCCCGACACACCCGACGACCGCGTGGACCGGCTGGATGAGGACCGGTTCCTCCCCTACCGGCGCGCGCGCGAAAAAATGTGGCGGGCGGAAGCGCTGATCTCCGGGGAGGAAGCGCTGCTGCGGGAGCTTCCGCGCGCGATCGCAGCATGGCTGTTGTGCGAGGCGGAAGCGCTGCGGGATCGCATCCGCTGAGGCGCGGGCTGTTTCCGCGGCGTGGGCCGCGCGTACGCGCCGGCAAGGGCACGGCAAAGCATGGCTATGGAGGGCAGCGGTCCGTTCTGCTTTCGTATTCGTATGATCCGTATGTCCTTTTTTCTTGGCGGCTGACGCTTGCCTCGGCTCAGTCGTCCGGGCCCAGCCCTTTCAGGATTCTCGGGATTGCCTTTTCGACCCGTGCTTCCCTGGTTTTTGCCAGTTTGGCCTGGCCTATGGTCAGCAGATAGCCCTTGCGGCGGCCGGGCGTCAGCGCCTCGAACGCGTCCCGCAGCGCAGCGTCCGCGTCCAGGCGCTTTTTCAGTTCTTCCGGCACGGCGTAGTCCGCGCTGTGCTTCCAGCTGATGTCCAGCCCGGCTTTCTCCACGCGGATCGCTTCCCGTAGATAGTCCCGCAGCGTCGCGGTCATGGCCCGAACCTGTGCATCGTCCGTAAAACGGATCTGCCGGGACGCCTGCACATTCACTGTCTGCCGCACCAAAATACCCTGCGTGTCCGCCATCAGCGCGCCTTTGAGGAACAGCAGCGCGCAGTAGTCCTTGAAACCGTGCATCAGCACGATATTGGCGCCGTCCAGCGCGTAGCAGGGCCAGCCCCATTTCAGTTCTTCCGTCAGCCCCGTTTCCAGCAGGATGCCGCGAAGGGTTACAAACACTTCTTTCCATTGGGTTACGGTATCAAAAAAGGCATCCGCCTTCGGGTTTGGTTCGGTTGTTTTCATCTTGATGCGCCTCGCTTCGCGCCTGCCGGGAGTGTTCGGCCTCAAGGGCCGCCAATCCGTATCCTGTTTGAGCGTACCGCACGCGGTGTGCGGGCGTTCCGTCCGCCTGTGTCGATCGGCCGTAAGCGGCCGTTATCCGGCGCGCCGGCTGCCACAGCCACGCTCCGTCCGCGTTACGGCCGTTCGGCAGTCTCCTCTGCGCCCGCAAAGGGATTACCCGCGCCAAGGTGCTCCCGAATCAACATTTCAAACTCCTGCCGGGTTTTCACGCCAGCGTCGGTGAAAATTTTGTTCAGGCGGTACCGCAGCGTACTGCCGCTGATAAACAGCCGGTCGGAAATCTCCTCGTAGCTCTGCCCGGACATCAGCCCGCCGAGCACGCGAAAATCGATCGCGTCGCGTTGGGATATGCAGTGCTCGATGCCGACCAGCACGGTGATCTTGGGATTGACGTAAAACGAATCGGCTTTCAGATCGGGAAACATAACGGTTTGCCCCTGCTCAATCAGCCGGCCGGCGGTGCTTTCCCGCACGAGGATGCGGCTGGGCACCGTGATTTTCAGCGCCGTTTCCGCCTGCGTTTCGCCCGCGGTCAGGAACCGCCAGACGTTGAAAGCCTGCTCCCCCACCACGGTCATGTCCATCGTCATGGTGGTGATGGTGGGGCGGTAAAAGCGCCCGATGCTCATGTTGCCAAACGAGGCGACGTAGAGGTCCTCCGGCACACGGAGGCCGTGCGCCTTGCAGCTGTTGATCAGGCCGATGGCCATGATATCGTTGGGGCAGATGACCGCGTCGTAGCGCTCCGCCACGTCCAAAAATGCCTCAAAGCTCGTGCGCGGGTCGTGCTGCCAGAGCCAGACGTCGCTTTCCGAGAGGATTTTACCCCACAGGGCTACGGCGCTCATCGCCGCATGATAACGGAAATTATCGTTGATGGAGTTGCGCCCGAAACCGACCAGCGCAATGTGCTCCTTGCCGCAATTGTACAGGTAGTTGACCAGTTGCTGCGTTTCCGCACGTCTTGAGGGCGTGGCGCAGGAGATATCGTGCCCGAACTGCTCGCTGTCCATACCGGCCAGCACCGTGCGGCAGTGGGCGGCGCGCAACCTGCGGATCACCGCCACCACAAACGGCATGCTTGCGCTGGTGATCACCGCGGCGGAGGGAAAATCGGTATAGTCCGTTTCCTCCGCCATCGCGTCGGAAATCGGCATGATGCGAACGCCGCCGCGCGCGGCCGCGGCGCGGATGCCCTGAATGGTGGTGGCGTATTGCGTGGAGGCCGCCGATTTTTCATCATAAAACACCGGGATCACTCGGTCTCGCATCGCCTACCTCCCCGAGCTCTGCTGGCCTGCGTTGTGTTCATATGCTTTTTAATATTATAGTATACCTCAAGCGCACGGAATAATCAATACGAAATCTGTACACGTTGATTTTGCTTCTTTCACGTTGAGCCGCCTATAGGCAAACGGTACAATGGCATGGGAATCGAAAGGGTGAAGCCCGTGGAATCATTCGTTCGGATGGCTGAAAACGTGTATCGGTTACAAGTGGATTTTCCGGGATGCTGGACCGGTGTAACCCTGGTGACGGGCGAATGCCCCGTGCTGGTGGACAGCGGCGGCTGCGCCGAAACGGTGGATCGGTGCATCCAGCCCGCGCTCAAGGAAATGGGGCTGACCTTCGCCGATATCGCCTGGCTGGTTCTCACCCACATCCACGGCGATCATGTGGGCGGCTGTTCGCGGCTCAAGGCGCTGGCGCCCTCGCTGCGCGTGGCGGTGTATCGGGATTCCGCCGACCGGCTGGCCGACCCGTTGGCCTACAGCCGCGCGATCCGTTCCCGTTTCCCGTTGCACAGCCCCGCGCCGCCCGCCGGGCTTTCCGGTGTGCGCGCGGACCGGCTGCTGGCCGACGGCGACCGGGTGGGCCCGTTGCGCCTGCTGCACACCCCCGGCCATGATACGGACGCCTGCTGCTACCTGCACGAGCGGACCCAGACGCTGATCACCGGCGATTCGCTTCAGCTCAACGGCACCTGCTCGCAGGGGTGCGCCCTTTTACTGGATCCGGGCCGCTACCGAGAAACTTTGGACCGGCTGATGGCCTTACAGGTCGAATCCATCGTCTGCGGCCACCCTTACCTTCCGCTGGGCGCGGAGGCCTTGGGGGCGGACGCCGTCCGGCGGTATCTGGCGATGTGCCTTGGCTGCCATGAGCATGACCGCGGGTTTGTCGCCGGCATGGCGGCCGCGGGCGTTTCGGACACGGCCGCCATCGCCCTGGCGCTGATCGCGGACATCGGCGGTCGCCGGCCCGAGCACCTGTTCCTGCCCATGCATACGGTGGAAGGCTACCTGGCCATGACCCGGCGGAGCGATACCGCGTAAGGCGCTTATCCAGCCGCGTCAGCTTCGAAACCCATTAACGGTAAGGAGACATACTCATGCGAAAATCAGTGCTGATCACCGGATCGTCGCTGGGCATCGGCGCGGCGTGCGCGCTCGCCTTCGCCAGGGAAGGCTACGACGTCGGCGTCAACTATTGCAACTCCGCCGAGCCTGCCGCGCGCGTCGCCGAGGAATGCCGGGCCGCCGGCGCGGACGCACAGGTGTACCAAGCGGACGTATCCAGGCGCGAACAGTGCGAAGCCATGCTGGCGGCCTTTATCGCCCACTTCGGCAAGATCGACGTGCTGGTGAACAACGCCGGCGGCGCGCTCACCATGCCCAAGGGCGGCTTTGTGGATATGCCCATGGACTACTGGGACGCGCAGATCGACCTGAACCTCAACTCCGCCGCGTACTGCGCCCGCGCCGCCGCCAAGGACATGGTGGAGAAGGGCACGCGGGGAGCGATCATCAACATCTCCTCCATCCACGGCGAAATCACCTGGGTGCGGCGAAAGGCGCTGCCCTATTCCGCCGGCAAGGCGGGGCTCAACATGTTTACCAAGTCCATCGGCGTGGAGCTGATCAAATACGGCATCAACGTCAACTGCATCGCGCCGGGGCTCATTTACACCCATATCATGAGCCGGTATTCCGATCAGAACGTCGAGGGGTTCAACCGGAAAATCCCGGCCGGGTACGGCGGCGTGCCCGACGACATCACGCCTATGGTGCTGTTTCTGGCGGACAAGGCTAAAAGCCGCTTCATCGTGGGGCAGACGATCTGCATCGACGGCGGGCAGTCCATCGACGGCGCGATCGACAATATGCTGGACGAACCATTTTAATTGAGGGGGACGACCATCGTGAAAAAAACCTATGCGGACATGCGGAGCAACTGGGAATTTGGCGAGGCTTCGGAATGCAGGCGCGGCCTGATGCTGGGCATGGGCTATACCGAGGAGGAACTCCACCGTCCGCTGATCGCCGTCGTCAACAGCTGGAACGAGTATAACCCCGGCCATGTGCACCTCAAGGAACTGGCGGAGCGCGTGAAGCAGGGCGTGCGCGAGGCGGGCGGCCTGCCCCTGGAAGTGATGACCACCGCCATCTGCGACGGCATGGTGCTCAAGGATCCCAAATACATTGAGATCCCCAGCCGCAACAGCATCGCCGATCAGGTGGAGCTGACCGTGGAAGGCAACTTCTTTGACGGTATGGTGATGCTTTCCACCTGCGACTCCATCGTGCCCGGCCACCTGATGGGCGCGGCGCGGCTGGATATCCCCACCATCATCATCACCGGCGGCTACATGCCCCACGGCCAGTTCCGCGGCAAGGAAGTCGTGCACATCCGCGCGCAGGATAAGGTGGGCACCGCCGCCGAAGGCAAGATGGACATGGACGAGTACAACGGCCTGATCGCCAACAGCTGGGGCCCCTGCGGAGCCTGCACCTCCATGACCACCGCCAACTCCATGTGCATGATGGCCGAAGCCATGGGCCTGACCCTGCCGGGCAACAGCAACATGAGCGCCGTTTCCAGCGCCATCCGCAAGCTGAGCTACGAGGCGGGTTTGCAAATCATGAAGCTGGTGGAGCAGGGCGTTACCGCCCGCCAGATCATGACGGTGGACGCCATCAAGAACGCCATCGCCGTGGATATGGCGGTCGCGGGTTCCTCCAACCTGATTTTGCACATGCCCGCCATCGCGCACGAGGCCGGGTACGATCTGCCCTGGTGGAAGTATTTCGACGAAGCCTCCAACAAGGTGCCGCTGCTGAGCCACCTGATGCCGGGCGGCGAATACTCCGTGAAGGATTTCGACCTGGCGGGCGGCATGCCGGCGCTGATGAAGAACCTGCTGCCGCTGCTCCACGGCGACTGCCTGACCGTCAACGGCCGTACCGTGCGTGAGAACGTGGAAAACGCACCCATCTACAATGACGACTGCATCCGCACGCTGGATAACCCCGTGATGCGGGAGCCGGGCATCGGCGTGCTCTACGGCAACCTCGCGCCGGAAGGATCAATCCTGAAAATCGCGGCGGTTCCCTCCCACCTGATGCACTTCAGCGGCAAAGCCCGCTGCTACGACAGCCTCCACGACGGTCTGGAAGCGCTCCGCGCCGGGCAGATCAGGGAAGGCGACGCCATCGTGCTGCGCTTTATGGGCCTCAAGGGCCGGTTTGGCACCACCGCGTTCACCTTCCAGGAAGAGCTCAAGGGCAAGCCCGCGCTGTATAACTCCTGCGCCATCGTGACCGACGGGCGCTTCTCCGGCGGTACCAGCGGGCTGAGCGTCGGCTACGTGAGCCCCGAAGCCGCGCTGGGCAGCCCTCTTGCGGTTGTGCGCGACGGAGATGAGATTGTCATCGACGTACCCGCGCGCCGGATCGATCTGGCGCTGTCCGAGGAAGAAATCAAGAGCCGCATCGCCCAGTTCAGCTGGGAGTTCCCCGGCAGCGACTATCCCCGCTTCCTCCGGCTTTTCTCCCGCAACATCGGCTCCATGGCCAAGGGCGGCATCTGGGAAGTGTGACCATGCAGACCGTGACAACGGATTGCCTGATCATCGGCGGAGGCCTCGCGGGTCGCATGGCGGCGCGCGAGGCCTCGCGCACAGGCTTGCAGGTAACGCTGCTGAGCGACGGCCCCGGCGCTTCGCCCTGGGTGCACGGCATCAACATCCCCGTACACCCGAAGGATTCGGTAGAGAGCTTTTTATCCGACACCATCGCCAGCGGACAGGGCGTGAGCGATCCCGCGCTGGCGGCCGCGCTTTGTCAGGACGCGCCGGAGATCCTGACCGAGCTGGAAGGGATGGGCCTGCGCTTTAACCGCGACGGGCAAGGCTACCAGTTCCTGCGCCCGCTCGGGGCCAGCCATCCGCGCGTGATGTCCGTAGGCAACGATACGGGCGTCGCCGTTCTCAAAACCCTGAAGGCGGAGTTGGAGGCCAAACTGGACGAGCGGCCCGGCCTGCGCGCGGTGCACCTGCAAGCGCAAGGCGGACGCGTCACCGGCGCGCTGTGTTTTGACCAACCCTCCCATGCGTGGGTCACGGTGCGCGCCGCGGCTACGGTGCTCGCGTGCGGCGGGTTTTGCGGCATCTATCCGTTTACGACCAACAAGCGCGATTCGGGCGGCGACGGCGTCGCCATGGCTTTTCGCGCCGGCGCGGCGCTGTGCGATCTGGAGATGATCCAGTTCGAGCCCAGCGGGGCCGTGTGGCCGGAAGCGCTGCGCGGCACCAGCATGATCACCACAATGTTTTTTGAAGGCGCGGTTCTCCGCAATAGCGACGGCGAGCGCTTCATGCTGCGCTACGGCCCGGAGGGCGAGCGCGTGAACAAGGATTTGCTGGCCAGGCGCATCGCGGCGGAAATCCAGGCAGACAAGGGTACGGCGCACGGCGGCGTGTACTTTGACGCGACCGCGCTAGGCAAGGAACGGCTGGAAGCGCTGTACCCCGCCTATGTGGCCCGGTACCGCGCCGTCGGGATCGATCTGGCGAGCGAATGGATCGAGCTGGCGCCGTGCGCGCATACGTCGCTTGGCGGTGTGCGGGTGGACGCGCAAGGCGCTTCCACCGTCGAAGGGCTGTTTGCCTGCGGCGAGGTCATGGGCGGGCTGCACGGCGCCAACCGTATTGGCGGCAGCGCGGGGTTGGAGACGCTCGTGTTCGGCCGCCGGGCCGGGCGGGCGGCGGCGGCGTATATCCGCCAAAATCCCGCCGGTGCGGATATCGGCAGGATGGACAGCCCCGCCTCCGCGGCGAACACATCCGAATTTAAACCGGAGATGAACGCGTTCCCCTTTCCGGACAGCGGTTTGGTATTCTCCACCGGGAACGGAAACGCCTCATCCAATTCCAGGCAGACAACGGTCGTCGCAGATCATCCCGCGCGAACTCCTGCCACTCCGGAGTCGCTCACGGCCGATTTCTCGGTCGCGCTGCATGCCTTGCGAACAGAAATGCAAACCACGCTGGACCGAAACGCCAATGTATTGCGAAACCGCGATGGGCTTGCTTCTGCGTTGCGGACGCTCCGCGGCGGCTGGGAAGCGCTCCTTCGCCTGCGTCCCGCAGAACCTCATGAAACCTTCCTCTGGTTCCGGCTGCACAATGATCTGACCGCCGCGTGCCTGCTGTGTACCGCCGCGCTCGTGCGGGAGGACAGCGTCGGCTGTCATTGCCGCACCGACGCGCAGGAAGCGCCAGCCGTTCCCTACCGTGTTCAGCTATCCCGCAACGGGGACGGATCCATTCAAGCTGAGCGTTTGCCCGTCGGGCGCTGAGGCGGAGGAAAGGCCCGTAGCCGTCCGCGCATATCGCCGTTCGCCTGATCACCGCGCCGTTTGTCGCGTCCTGCCCTTTCCCGCGTTCCGTTTCAGCGCCGTCGCGCGGCGTACCTTGATTCCGGGGCTCGCTTCCCCGGCTAACCTGAAGGGAGTTGCATCCGTGAAAAAAGTCTTTGTGGTGCCCAACCGCTATGTCGATTCCGTAGCCCTGATGGGCGTCGCGGAAAAGCTGGCGGCCCGCGACGACGTGCAGGGCGCGGAAAGCGGTATGGGCACGCCCGCCAATATTGAGTTGCTGGAAAGCCTGGGCTATCCCGTACCCGCCGGCGCCGGCCGGTACGATTTGATGATCGCCGTGGACGCGATGGACGACGCCGCCGTGGAGGCTGCCCGCGCGGCGGCGCTGGACGCGCTGGACAACAGCGGCGGCGCGCACAGGCGCGTATACCGCGACCTGAAGGATCTGCCGTCCGGCGCATTTGATCTGGCGCAGGTTTCCCTGCCCGGCGAGTACGCAGCCGCCGAGGTGAAAAAGGCGCTGCGGCTGGGCATGGATGTGTTTGTGTTCAGCGATAACGTGCCGCTTGGGGAAGAACGCGCCATGAAGGAGCTGGGGCGCGAGCTGGGTCGTCTGGTGATGGGCCCGGACGCGGGCGTGGGGCTGATCGGGGGCGTGGCGCTTGCCGCGGGAAGCATCGTCGGGCCGGGCGGCGTGGGCATCGTCGCCGCGAGCTGCAGCGGCGCGCAGGAAGTCGCCTGTCTGCTGGAGCGGCTGGGCGCAGGGGTCAGCGAAATCATCGGCACCGGGGGGCGCGACCTGCTGCCGGAGATCGGGGGCATCACCATGCGCATGGCGCTGGAGCGCATGAACCGGGACGCGCGCACCAGGGTGATCTGTCTGGTGAGCAAGCTGGCCGACGCGGGCGTGATGGACAGCGTGCTCACCGATGCCGACCGGCTGGAGAAGCCCGTTGTCGCCGTGTTTTTGGGCGGCGGGGACAATCTGTTCGCCGGGCACAGGGCGCATGGGGCCGCCAGTTTGCAGGAGGCGGCGGAGATCAGCTACCGGCTGCTGACCGGCGAAACAAAGCCGCTGGGGTGGCCGGAGCAAGCGTTTGACACTCTCACGGCAAAGCTCCTCGCGCGGGTCGCGCCGCAACGGAAAGCCTTCCGCGGGCTCTACTGCGGCGGCACGTTTACCGAGGAGGCGCTGCTCCTGTTCCGGGCGACGAACCCGCAGGTGCCGCTGACCTCCAACCTGAACACGCGCTATGCGCGCAGGCTCGCCTCCCATCTGCAAAGCGAGGGCAACGCGATCCTGGACCTCGGCGCGGAGGATTTCACCGCGGAGGCGCCCCATCCGGTGTTTGATCCGTCCCTGCGGCTGAAAAGGCTGCAAAAGGAACTGGACGATCCCGAGGTGGCGGTGGTGCTTCTGGATTTCATCACCGGCCCGGGGGTCAGTCCGAACCCGATTCTCCCCTTTGTTCCGGTGATCCGGGAGCATCCCGAAGTGGTGTTTATAACGGCAATCTGCGGCGCGAAGGGCGATCCGCAGGACATTGCAGCTGCGCGCGACGCGCTGATCGAGGCTGGCGCCGTGGTGGCGGATTCCAATTACCAGAGCGCAAGGCTCGCCGCCGCCCTGATGGCGGGGTTGCATGGGAGGCATCCGCATGAATGAAGCCGTCGGAAAACCGCGCGTGGTCAATCTGGGGATACAGACATTCTACGACGCGCTAGTCTGGCAGGGCGTGGAGTGCGTGCAGATCGAATGGACGCCCCCCGTCCGGCAGGATGAGGAAACCGAGGCGCTGCTGGATCAGTACCTGTAATCAGTCGGTTGTGGCGAAAGGAGCCTGACGATGGATATCCGCGAAAAAATCAGCGCCGCAAACGAGGCAGCGGTACATTGCGTTCTGGACAGCGATCCCTGGTGGGTGGACGTGCAGCCCGCGGGCGAGTGCGTCGAGGGGCTTCATGATCACATGATTCTGCATTCCGGCCCGCCGATCGAGTATGAGGACATGGTGATGCTCCACCGGCGCGGCATGGTCAGCGCCATGCTGTTGGAGGGCTGGGCGAAGGACGAGGCCGAGGCCGTGGCCCGCATCCGGGCGGGCGAGGTGAAAATCGAATCCGCGCTGGATCACAACACGGTAGGAGCCGGCACGGGCATCATCACCCGCTCGGTGATGATGAACGTGATCGAGGATCGCACAAGCGGCCGGCGCGCCGCCACCTTCCCCGCGGAAGGGCCCTTTCAGGGCGGCTTTTGCGGCTGGGGGCTCTACAGCGAAGGCATCGCCGAAAACCTGCGCGTCATGCGGGAAGAGCTTTTCCCCGTGCTGCGCGAGATGCTCATCCGCCGCGGCGGCCTTGCCATCAAGCCCATCCTCGCCGAAGGCATGCAGATGGGCGACGAAAACCATACCCGCCAGACGGCTGCCGATCTGCTGTTTGACAAGCAGATTCTGCCCGATCTGTTCGCGATGGATCTCCCCAAGGAGCAGATCCTCAAGGTGGTGCGCTATTTGGTGGAAACCCCGCGCTTCTTCCACTGCTACGGGCAGGGCGCTTCCCGCGCGGCGCTGCTCGCGGCGGAAGGCACGCCCTATGCCACGATGGTCACCGCCGTGTGCGGCAACGGCGTGCAGTTCGGCATCAAGGTGGCCGGTCTGCCGGGACGTTGGTTTTTAGCGCCCGCACCCATGATGAAGGGTCGCTACACCTCCACGCATTTCACCCAGAAGGATCAGCTGCCGTGGATCGGCGACAGCTGCGTGGTGGAATGCGCCGGCATGGGCGGCTTTGCCGCGGCCGCGAGCCCAATCACCTGCAACCTGCGGGGCATGACGCTCTCGGAATCCATCGCGCAGAGCCGGGAAATGGAACGCATCTCCATCTCCAAAAACCCCGCCTTCCCCATCCCGAACCTCGATTTTGACTGCCTTCCCGTGGGCATCGATATCCGGCTGGTGCTGAAAACCGGCATCAGCCCGGCGATCCACGGCGGCATGTTCAATTACGAGGGCGGGCTGATGGGGGCGGGCATGGCGCGCGTGCCCATGGAATGCTTCCAGCAGGCGATGAAGGCGTTTGCCGCCGCGTATCCGCAGTAAGCAGCGGGCGTCTTCCGCGCGGCGGCCGTGCTTTCCTTCAGGGGCGGCCTGACGGCGCTCGGTACGCCGCCGTTGCGCCTGTAGCGGTTCATAGTGGATATCGCAACGCTTCAGGCCGCTTTGAGCGGCCCGGCGGCGTTGGCGCGAAGCGGCATGGATCGCTGTGATCAGGGCTTTCCCTGACCCTGCCGCAAGGCCGGCGTCTGAGGCGGCTCCGCGCCACCCTCGTCGGTCGCCGGGCGTCGCGTTTCCCATCGGCCCAAACCGCATGGCATGCCGCTCGCGGACAGCAAACCGGCGATCCGTTCACGCAGTCCGGCAATCGGCTTACGCAAACCCCAACCGATCTCGCGCAAGGAGGCGAACGTCCCATGGCGGGGAAACAGATACTGGTGCTCAACCTGGGTTCCACCAGCTTCAAGTTCAAGCTCTACCGGATGGACGGCGCAGAAACGGCGCTCGCGTCCGGCGGCGTGGAGAGCATCGGGGCCGACGGCCGGTATCAGGTGCGCGCGGCCGAAAAAACCGCGGAGGGCCGCTGCGTGTGCCAGACCCACCTGGACGCGATGGAACTTTGCCTGGAAACCGCCGCGCGCCTCGGGCAGCCCATGGAGCCGGACACGCTGGACGCCGTCGGCTACAAGGCGGTGCACGGCGGCGCCATCTCCGGCGCGCATATCGTGGACGACGCTCTGCTTGCGGAGATGGAGCGCATGGTTTCCTTCGCGCCCGCCCATAACCCGGTGTACCTGCAAGTGATGCGCGCGATGGCCCAGCGGTATCCGACGCTGCGGCAAGTCGCCTGCTTTGAAACGGCTTTTCACGCCGGCATGCCGCCGGAACGCGCGGTGTACGGCGTGCCGTTTGAATGGGTGGAGCGCTACGGCGTTCGCCGGTACGGTTTCCACGGGTCCAGCCACAGCTACGTCGCCTGGAAACTGGCGGCCGAAGCGCCCGCGGCAAGGCGGGTGATCAGCGCGCACCTGGGCGGCTCCAGCTCGCTTTGCGCCATTCTGGACGGCCGCAGCGTCGCCTGCTCCATGGGCGCGACGCCGCAAAGCGGGCTGTTCCAGAATAACCGCGTGGGCGATCTGGATGCCTTCGTGCTGCCGATGCTATGCGAAAAACTGGGCGGGTTGGATGCCGTGATGCAAGCGCTTTCCACGCAGGGCGGCTTTCTGGGCCTGTCCGGGGTGAGCAACGATCTGCGCCTGGTGGAAGAGGCGGCCACGCAGGGCAACGCCCGCGCCGCGCTGGCCATCCGCGCCTTCGAGGACGCAATCGTCGGCTATATCGGCATGTTCGCCGCTTATCTGGGCGGGCTGGACGCGCTTGCCTTCACCGGCGGCATCGGCATGAACGACGTCATGCTGCGCGAACGCATCGCGCGCCGGTTAGGCTGGCTGGGCGTGGCGCTGGACGATCGGCTGAACCTGCCGCGTTCCGAAGGCAGGATCAGCCCGGAAGGCAACGCCGTTACGGTATGGTCGCTGGAAACCAACGAGGAACTGATGGTCGCGCGCGGTTGTCTGCGCGCGCTGGCATCCTGAGATGGCCGTCGCGTGGCTGACGCCCGCCTTCACGCGGGATCATTCGCTTGCGGGGCGCGTTCACTCCGTGTTCGAACGCGCCGTCAACCTCACCTTCCGGGTGCGCGGCGGGGAGCGGATGCTCACGCTGTTTGCGCCCGGCTCGCCGCGTGTGCCGGACGCGATCCGCCTGGCCGAAGGCTGGCCGCCCGCCGCCGCCGTGGGCGACGGGGCAATCCTCGACGGGCGGCGATTGTCCATATCCTCGGGAGCATCGCTTCTGTTTGAGCAGGAAGCATGGGACGGCCGGATACCCGTGCAGCAGGGCCGACCCATGGCGGAGGCTTTCGCGGCCCTGTGCGCGGGACTGCGCAGCGGGTTAAACGGACTGCCCGCTTCGCTTTGCAGGCAAGCCTGCGAAGCGGTCGCCGCGGGGGACGCGCGCCGCTGGCTGGGCCTCGGCCCGGGGCTCACGCCCGCGTTTGACGATCTGTGCGTGGGCGCGATGGCCGCGAGGCGGGCGCTGGGGGATCGCCGTGCGTTCCCGCTGCCGGACCTGAGCCGCACCACAGAGATCAGCGCCCGGTACCTGACGCTAGCCGCGGAGGGGTATTTCAGCGAGCCGCTTTGCGATGTGGTGGCCGCCCTGTTCGGGAACGGTGACCTTGGCCGGTCTGTCGGCCGGTTGGCGTCCGTCGGCGCGACCTCCGGCGCGGACATGCTCACCGGCATACGGCTGGCGGTATGCGGGCTGCCCGCCGCCGCGTCGCAGGCGGCGGGCGATGCTCCGCCGGTATCAACCGGCGCGCGCCCGCAGGGCGCGGCGTACCGCCCGTCAAGGAGTCGGCTCGCGTGAAACCTTCCCCGCCTGACCGTCGGCCCGCAGGGCGCACCCGATAACCCCGGTATGCGCCGGAAGCGCAAACGCCGTCAAGGTGCTGGCAAACCCCTTTGGCGCACGGTTGCCAAAAGCCCCGGCCGCCGTCAGCCCATGCCCGGGAAACCTGCCGCTCCTTGATCCTGGCACGGGCCAAACCCCTCGGCCGCCCGGAGCAGGCGGGGTTCCGAACTGCGCCGCGCTTGTCCCGTACAGCCGCATTGATGAACGTATCCGATTCAGCAACGGATGCGTGTTTTGTGTTTGCGTTTGTGATAAATGGCTGAATTTCTAAACAAATAGTATAACATGTTTCAACCGAAATGCAATACTATTTTCACCGTTTTGACCGTAGGGGAATTCATCTAGATATTTCGGCCCAAATTGTCTATCATGAAACCAATGAGGGAGGAGCGGACGCTCTCCAAATCGAAGTATCATTGAAAGGTGGATCATGAGAATGCAGAAACTGCTCGCAATCGTCCTCACGCTGGCTATGCTGGGTTCGCTGTGCGCGACGGCTGCCGCCGAGGACAAGGTCACCATCGGCTGGACCTCCTGGGCGCTGGCGGAAGAGAAACTGATCCCGGTTTACGGTGGTTCCGCGGACGCTTTCATGGCGGACAATCCGGACATTACCATTGATTACTCCCAGTCCAACCCCTACGCCTCGTATCTGGATCAGCTGCTGACGGCCGCCAGCGCGGGTAACGCCCCGTACGTGGCGCACATCAAGGCCGAGTGGCTGCCGCAGTTCCTGGAACTGGGCGTGCTCAAGGACATCCGCCCCTACCTGAGCGACGATGTGGTGAGCGACTACAGCGCCGCTGCTATCGCAGGCGCGACGGTTGACGGCCAGCTGGTCGCCATGCCCTGGTTTGGCAACACCTACGCGCTGTACTACAACAAAGCCCTGCTCGCGCAGGCCGGCATCGACGCGCTGCCCCAGACCTGGGCCGAGCTCATCGAGGACGCGTACAAGGTCTCCGCGCTGGGCGACGACATCTACGGTCTGGCAATCCCCAACTCCAACGGCGTGGAAGCCGGCGAAGGCTACAACGTGTTCCCGGCGCTGTGGGCGCACGGCGGCGAGTATCAGGACGCGGACGGCAAAATCAGCCTGGCTAACGAAGCCGGCATCGCCACTTTCACCGAGCTCCAGAAGCTGATCGTGGACAAGGTCTCCCCCACCGTCGGCAACAGCTTCAAGGATCTGCGCAACCTCTTTGGGCAGGGCAAGATCGGCTTCTACTGGGATCTGGAAGCGACCATTCCCACCGCCGCCGCCGCGGCCGCCGATCAGGATCAGTTCTATAAGGACTTCGGCTGCATGGTCATCCCCGGCGCCGATACCGCTAACGGCAGCGGCTACATCATCACCCACTATCTGGTGGTGTTCAACAACTGTCCCGACGAGATCATGCCGCAGGTCGCCCGTTTCCTCGAATACATGAGCGGACCGAAAGTCATCCAGATCTTCAAGGATGGCAAGCAGGGCAAGATGAGCAGCCGCGCCAGCGTGATGGCTGAGGTGTTCCAGGATGTGAGCGAGACCACCGCCGTGTACGTTCAGGCGATGGAAACCGCCCGCCCGCTCCCCGTCGCCGGTCTGCACTTCATGGATGCGGATAAGGAAATCGTCAAGGCTCTCACGCGTCTGGCGCAGGGCGAGGACGTGACCGCTGTGATGACGGACTGCCAGACGACCATTCAGGAAATGTACGACGAGGAATAACCCCCCCTCCGTGACGCTTGACGCACGGGTCCCTGCCGTCCTTCCCACCGAAAGGCGGGAAGGACGGCAGTCCGCTTTCCGGGCCCATTCCCGGCGCGCCGCAGCCGGTACCGGGTAACACCGGCGGCGGCGCGCCGGGCCGGCCAGCCGAACGGCCGGCCCGCAACACCGTACCCAAATCGCGACGCCGGTGTGGCAACCGGCGGGTAAAGGAGAGCCACAACCTATGGAAGCGAAGCGCGCCAAGGTCGTCAACCGTCTCACCCCCCGGCAGCAGTCCGACAGCTGGTTCGGCTTTGCGTTGGTGGTTCCCGCGCTGCTGGTGCTGCTGATCGTCATTGCCCTTCCCATTCTCAAGGGGATCTACGTCAGTTTCTTCTCCTACAAGCTGAAAAATGTGGGCGGCGCGCTGTTTAATCTGTCACCGGATCAGTTGGCGTCGATTTTCCGGGGCGACGCGGATCTCTCCTCCCTTTCCAACCTGAAATGGAACGATCTGGCCAACTATATTTCCCTGTTCAAGCGCGGCGAGGTGCTGCATTATTTCCGCAACACGCTGGTTTTTGTGGCGTTCACCGTGAGCATCCAGCTGGTGCTGGGCATGGTGATCGCGCTGCTGCTCAACTCCAAAATCCGGGCCTGCGGCCTCTACCGCGGCTTTATGCTGATCCCGTGGACAATTCCCTCGGTGGTGGTCGCCATTCTCTGGCGCTGGATGCTCCATCAGGATTTCGGCGTGATCAACTACATCGCCTACGCACTGGGCATCAGCCAGCAGGTGAACGTATCCTGGCAGGTATCCGACGGGCTGGCCATGGCGTCCATCGTGCTGGCCTCGGTCTGGCGCCAGCTCCCCTACATGATGGTCATGCTGCTGGCCGGGCTGCAAAGCGTGGACGGCTCGCTGGAGGAAGCCTCCCGCATCGACGGCGCCAACGGCTGGAACACCTTTACGCACGTGATCCTGCCCTCCATCCGCCCCGTGCTTTTCACCTCGGTCTGGATCGCGGTGATGAACAACTTCCAAAGCTACACCATCATCGCCAACATGAACGGCACCGGCGCTTCCACGATGACCCTGTCCATCGCGGCCTATCAGGAAGCCTTCAAGAGCTATAATTTCGGCAAGGGCGCGGCCATCGGCGTGATGTGGCTGGTGCTGCTGTTTATGGTCACCCTGGTAACCAACCGCATGAACGAGCGCTGCGCCAATGATTACCAGTAAGGGAGGCGACTTGAGATGAACCGAGAAATGATCGGCGCGGAAGCCCCCCGTGCGGGGAGAAACTGCTGGTTTCGTATTTTCAGTATAGAATTGCTTGGTTTTGGTTTATTGTTCGCAGGCCTGTGGCGTGTTATCATCAGAGCGGGACATGCCGACGGAACCGGCCCGGACGGCGGCGTCACGGCCGTGCTGCTGGCGCTGGGCGTCGCGATCGGCCTGTTGGGATGGCGGCTGAGCCTGCGGTACCGCAACCGCACCGGCTATGCCCGGGCGCAGCGCGGCACGCGTCAGACGATCAAGTACGTCGCGGTAACCGGAGTCACGCTGCTGCTATTGTTCCCGGCGCTTTGGATGCTTCTGTCCTCCCTGCAGCCCAGCTACCGGCTGATGCAGATGCCGCCCACCTTTACGCTGAACAGCGAAAGCGGCCTGGCCAACTACGTCAAGATTTTCTCCAAGCCCGAGTACGTCCGCTACTTCATCAACAGCTTCATCACCGCGGGAAGCACGGTGCTCACGGTGCTGTTCATCTCGGTGCCCGCCGGGTTCTCCTTCTCGCGTTACCGTTTCCGTGGGCGTAACGTGATCCTGACCTCCATCCTCTCGGTGCAGATGTTCCCCATCGTGGTGATCCTCATTTCGCTGTACACGTTCTATATGAAGTGGAACCTGCTCAACAGCTATATGGGCGTCATCCTCGCGGATACGACCTTTGCGCTGCCCCTGGCGATCACGCTGATGAAATCCTTCTTCGACACGCTCCCGCGCTCGCTGGACGAATCCGCCCGCATCGACGGCGCCGGCCGACTGCGCACGCTGTTTCGCATCCTGCTGCCATTGACGCTGCCGGGGCTCGTGGCGGTCGGCATCTACACCTTCCTTTCCGCGTGGGATGATTTCCTCATGGCGATGACCATCATGCAGACCAACGCCATGAAGACGCTCCCTGTCGGGCTCGCGCAGAGCTTTCTGGGCGAGTACGCGCACGATTACGGCGCGCTGATGGCGTTTTCCATCGCGGGTTCGCTGCCCATCGTGCTTCTGTTCGTGTTTTTCCAGAAATACATGATCAGCGGCCTGACGGCAGGCGCGGTCAAGGGATGAGGATCAGCCATGCTTCGGGAAACGCAGCGGGTGCCGGTTCGGGAGTCGACGGATGTGCTGGTGGTTGGCGGCGGCATCGCGGGCGTCGCGGCCGCCGTGGCCGCGCGAAGGCTGGGCGCGCAGGTGCTGCTGCTGGAAAAGAGCGCCCTGCTGGGCGGTCTGGCGACCAACGGGCTCATCAACTGGTATGAACCGCTGTGTGACGGCCGGGGTGAGCAGATGATCACCGGGCTTGCCGAAGAACTCCTGCGCCTCTCGATCCGCTACGGCGACGACACGCTCCCCCGCATCTGGCAGGAGGGCGCGCGCCCCGTTCCCCGCGAGCGGGTGCGCCCCGAAAAGCAACACCCGGACGGCGGGCGTTTCGGTACCTTCTTTTCGCCTACGATGTTCCAGCTTGGGCTGGATGAGCTGCTCCTGAACGCGGGCGTGGAGCTTCGGCTGGATATCCTCGCGGCACGGCCGCTGATGGCCGGCAAACGCTGCGTCGGCGTTTTCTGCGAAAGCAAAACCGGCCGGGAGTTTTTCCCCGCGCGGGTGGCGGTGGACGCCACCGGGGACGCCGACCTGTTCTTCCGCGCGGGCGCGCCGTGCGTATCCGGGCGGAACTATCTTTCCTTTGTGGCGCACGGCTGCGACCTGACCCAAAAGCGCCGCGCGCTGGAACAGCGCCGCTGGATCGCCAAAGGCGCGGACTTGCACGGCGTAGGCCATCCCGAAGGCTATCCCCGGATGGCCGGCACCACTAACGAAGAGGTAACCCGTTTCCTGCTGGACGGCCGCCGCATGCTTCGCGCCTCCTTGCGGGAAGGCGAGCGGACGGCGCGGGATGTTACCAGCCTGCCCTCTCAGGCGCAGTTTCGCACCACGCGCCGCATCCGGGGCGCGGCAACGCTGACCGAAGCGGATCAGGGGACGCCCTGTCCCTCGTCCATCGGCCTGGCCGGCGACTTTGAAAAGGTCGGCGACTGGTACGAGATTCCCTGGGGCAGCCTGTACTGCGAAGGCTATCCCAATCTGCTGGCGACCGGGCGCATGATCTCGTCCGAAGGCTGGGCGTGGGATGTGACGCGCGTGATCCCCGTGTGCGCGCTGACGGGCCAGGCGGCCGGTACGGCCGCAGCGCTCGCGCTGGAAGCCGATTGCCCCGTCGGGCGCGTGCCGCTGGGCACGCTGCAACAGGCGTTGGAAAGGCACGGCGTGCGCATCCATCGCTGAATGAGGATCATGGTTGCCTGATACAGAGCCCCCGGCCGACGGCCGGGGGCTCTTACTGCTAAAAACCACCGCCACAGCGGCATTGGGTCCAGGGAAAAGCCCTTGCGGGGTTTAGGGCGGAGCCCCATAGCCTTATGCCGATGCATTTTGCCAAAGCGAGCGAACAGCCCGAAGGGCTATGAGGCGAGCGGCGCTGTATATTGCATGGGTTCTTGAACAACCAGAGCCCCCGGCCGACGGCCGGGGGCTCTGCAGGGCGCGGATTACGGGTTGTGGCGGTTGGCCGCACGCAACCGGCGGATTCCCTGTGGGCACCGCGGTTGGCCCTTCCGGCGCCGTTCGTTCCGCAAGCGGTTTATCATGGCCGGATTCCGCAACCGATCGCGTCGTCACGGTACCCGTTCGGCGGGCTGCACAGTCGCAGCACGCCTGCTTCAGGCTGCTGAAACGCCCTGCCGTATCCGCACGCTCCTACCGTCTGCCCATCCGAATCAAGGGCTTCAGTTAAAAATGCATCGCCCCGGACAGGCAATCGTAACGGGCTGGCCTGCGCGGTCATGGTGGGCGCAGCCGCTCTCTTTCGCGCTCTAGAGGCTGTTAATCCATGCTCCGGGGGCTTTCCTCCCGTTTGGCTATTCCTCCACGGGGTTGACAAACTCGCCGTAGGCCGCGCGCATGGTCTGCTCAAAGGCCTTACGGGACGTGCAGCCAAGGTCGCGGTAGAGTTTCGTCAGCCGGTAATGCAGAGCGCTGGAGCTGATATACAGCCGTTCGGTGAGCTCTTCGTAGCTTAACCCCTGCAGGATGCCTTCGATGATTTTCAGGTCGAGCGCGTCGTGACGGTTCAGGCAGCTCTCAATCTGCATCAGGCTTCGGATTACCGGCTCGCGGTAGAACAAATCCTTTTGCAGATCATCCCACAGCTTTACGCTGTGCTCCTCCGCCTCCGGCTTCTGAAAAGCGGTGCTCCCCCGCACCAGCAGCCGGCTGGGCGCGATGATCTTGGAAACAAGCTCGCTGTCCCCCAGCGTCTGCAGTTGCTGCCAGATGGAAAACGCGTATTTGCCGATCGCCAGAAAATCCATGGTGATGGTGGTGATGGACGGCTGGCAGAAGCGCCCGATGGCAAGGTTGGAAAAGCTGACCAGATACAGATCCTGCGGCACCCGGACCCCGCGGGCCTTGAGCTGGTTTAGGGCCAGCAGGGCCACGTAATCGTTGGGGCAGAGGATAGCGTCGTAGCTGCCCGCGACGGGGAGAAACGCCCGAAAGCACTCCTCCATCCGGCCGCTCCACATAAACACATCGTTCTGGGTGATGGGGTGCGGATGGTGCTGGGTAAAACGGGTCGCGGTGCTCACCTTGACCAGATCGTTAATCGAGTGCTGCCCGATGCCCACCAGCGCGATGCGCTCGCGTCCGCAGGCCTGCAGGTAACGGATCAGCTGCACGGTCTGCTGGGAGCGGCTGTGCGTCACGCAGCTGACCTGGCTGGCGAGGCTGTCCGTATCGATGCCGGCGAGGATGATCCGCTTGTGCCGTTGCGTAAGCTGCCGGATGGATTCCATGAGCGTGTCCAGCGAGAACCCCGTCAGGATTACCGGATCGATCAGGTTTTCGTCCACGGTTCCGCCGCCGCGCGGCAAATCAAGCACCTGCACCGTCCTTTGCGTGGCGGCGGCGCTTTTGCGGATCCCGCGGATGATCTCGCTGTGCCACTCCGAGTGGGCGCAGGCAGGGTCCAGCATCACCGTTACGCTGTGCGCGATCATAGGGCCTCCTTGCAACGAGCAACCCATCCGTTTTCAATGAAAACCGGCTAAAAATTATAACACGCTTCTGTTTGTATCGCAATACCAAACTCCCAATTTGGCGAAAGATGTCTTCGTATTGTGAGGGATGCCGGAAACGCTTATGCTACATACAGAAAACCCCTGCTGCGGTATGTCCGGGAACGGTGCGCGGAACCTTGCGCAACTGCCCCCAAAGGGCAGGGCGAGCCGCTCCCCCGCCGTCCGGGGCGTAAGGCTGTCCGCCGCCTGGTGGCGGCGCAATTCTGGGTTTGGAGGGATCGGTATGGGTCGCACCTATCGGCTGGCGATCATCGGCAACGGCATGATCTGCAACGCCGCGCACTTGCCGGCGCTCGCGCCGCTTCGGGATCAAGGGATGGTGGAGGTGGTGGGCGTCGCGGATATCCGCGCGCAGGCCGCCCGGGAAACGGCGGAGCGTTACCACGTGCCCGCGTGGTACGAGGATCCGCAAAAGATGCTGGACGAGCTGAAGCCCGATTGGGTGAGCATTTGCACACCCAACCGCCACCACGATTGGAGCATCGCGGCCCTCAACGCCGGCGCGCACGTCATGTGCGAAAAGCCGCTGGCGCTGACCTATCGGGAAGCGGCCGAAATGTTTGCCGTCGCCAAAGCGCAGGGCAAGCTGCTGTTCCCCTGCCAGTCCCGCCGGTGGAGCGCGGACATGGATTTCGCTTCCGATATCGTGCGCAAGGGGCTGCTGGGCCGGCTGTACTTCGCGGACCTGAGCTTTGTCCGGCGCTTCGGCATCCCCACGTGGGGCATGTTCCATATGCAGAAAGAGAACGGCGGCGGTCCGTTCTGCGACCTGGGCGTACACTTTCTGGACTCTCTGCTCTGGATGGCCGGCAACCCCCGCGTAGAAGCCGTTTCGGGCAAGTCGTTCGATGTGCTCGCTAAAAAAGGGGAGAACGTGCTGCTCTCCATCAAGGAAAGCGGCGCGTACAGCGGCACCTTCACCCCGCGCCCCTACCAGGCCGCGGAGTTCAGCGTGGAGGATTGCGCCGTGGGGTTCATGCGCCTCGCGGGCAACTTCGGCGTCAACTTCAAGTTCACCTGGGCGCTCAACCAGCCCACCGGCAAGCACATCATCCTGTGCGGCGACGAGGGCGGCCTGGATGTGGAGCAGACGACCCTGTACCAAAACGTGGGCCACTATCAGGGCGAAACCAGGCTGAAGTACTTTGACAACCGCCCCTATGCCGAGCGCCCCTTTGACGCCCACTACTACATGTACGAGCATGTGTACCGCGTTCTGGAAGGGCTGGAGGACCCGCGCGTGAAGCCCGAAGAAACGCTCAACGTCGTGGCCGCCATCGAGGCCTACTACCGCTCCGCGGAAGAAAACCGCGAAGTGCGCACCGATGAATTGGAGGGGTATCCCGTATGAACACCTACCGCGTTTGCATCGTGGGGTTCGCCCATGTGCACATTAACGATGTGGCCGCGCACTTTGCCGAGCATCCGCAGATCGAGCTGGTCGGTTGCGCCGATACCGCGCCGCTTCACCCGGAACTCAAGCGCGGCGCGCCCTACACGCGCGAATGGAACATCCGGTACTGCAGTGAGAAATTCTCCATCCCCGTCTACGGGGACTGGAAGGAGATGCTCGCCACCCAGAAGCCCGACCTGTGCGTGGTCAACAGCGAAAACGCCTACCATGTGGAAATTACCGAAACCTGCGCCGCGCTGGGCATCGATATCTGCATTGAAAAGCCGATGGCGACCAGCCTGTCCGACGGCCTTCGGATGGCGCGCGCCGCGCAGACGCACGGCGTGCGGCTGATGGTCAACTGGCCCGTCACCTGGAACCCCGGCATGCAGATGATCAAAACCATGATCGACCGCGGGGATATCGGCCGCGTGCTGGAAATCAAGACCCGCATGGGCCACACCGGCCCCCTCGGGCGGGGCGCCAGGCACAAGATCGAACAGACGGCGGAGCCCATGAGCGAGGCGGACAAGGCCGCCACCTGGTGGCACCGGCACGAGTGCGGCGGTGGCGCCATGGCGGATTACTGCTGCTACGGCAGCGTGCTGAGCTACTGGTACGCGGGCGAATCCGCGACGGCCGCCTCCGGCATGCGCGTCAACAGCATGACCCTGCTGGGCGACGCGGAGGACAACAGCGCCATGTTCGTACGCTTCCCCCACTGCTACGCGGTGCTGGAAGGCACCTGGACCACCGTGAACCACACGTTCAAAAGCCCCATCGTCTACGGTGAACACGGCGCGATTGTCGGCGACTACAAGACCGGCAAGGTGCTCCTCTATCGCGAGGACAACACCGTGGAAGAGATCCGGAACGATCCGCTGCCGCCGGAACTCACGGACGTCGCCGGCGCCTACGTGCACCACCGGGAAACCGGCGAACCGCTTCACTACACGGCGCTTCCCGAGTTTAACCTTGAGGCGCTCGCCATCCTGGACGCGGGCCTGCGCAGCGCGGATAACGGCAAGGTGGAACTGGTGAACAATCTCCACTGGCAAATCGGCTGAACGGCAGCCTCGGCCAGGCATCAACCGACAGGAGGCGACCGGCATGGACGAGCGTCTGCTCCAGATCCGGGAACACACGGATGAAAACTACAGGCCGGTCGTTTCCTTCGGGGCCTGGCGCGTGGCGGTGCTCAACACGCACGCGCGCTTCCGCCGGGAAAACATCACCCAGTTGGAGCGTCACCTGCTCACCGACGAAACCTTTACCCTGCTGAAAGGCGAAGCCGCGCTCTACATCGGCGACGGTGGCCCCGACAGCGCCGGAACGGTCGCGTTGGTGCCGCTGGAGCCTTGCAAGGTTTACAACGTGCGCAGGGGCGTCTGGCACGCCATCGAAACCGGGGAGGATACCTCCGTACTGATTACCGAAAACGACGATACCAGCGTCGACAACTCGCCCAAGCTGCCCATCGCGCCGGGAATCCTGCCCCGATGGGCGCGTGGGCCAAAGGATGGACGCCCATGACGGGAATCATCACCGATATTCAGAAGTTCAGCCTCACCGACGGCGAAGGCATCCGCACCACGGTGTTCCTCAAGGGCTGCAACATGCGCTGCCTGTGGTGCCACAACCCGGAAACGCTGCTGCCGCAACCGCAGCAGGCTGTATACCCGGAAAAGTGCATCCACTGCGGGCATTGCGACCGCTGCCCCACCGGCGCGCGCGTGACCCTCGGCCGGGAAGCCACGGCGCAGGCGGTGTTTGAGGAACTGCTTTCCGATCTCCCCTATTACCTCGCCTCTGGCGGCGGCGTGACTCTCTCCGGCGGCGAACCGCTCCTGCAAGCCGCGTTCAGCGCGGAACTGCTCGCGCTCTGCCGTGAGGCCGGCATCCGCACCGCCATCGAAACCAACCTGTCGCTGCCCTTTGCGCGCCTGGAGGCGCTGCTGCCCGTACTGGACATCGTCTATTACGATCTCAAGGCGATGGACGATCGCCTCCACCGCGACTGGACCGGCGTTTCGAACAAGCCCGTGCTGGCAAATGCGCGCAGGCTGGCCGCACTGGGCGTGCCCGCCGAGGTGCGCACGCCGCTGATTCCCGGTTGCACCGCTACGGCGGAAAACGTGGCCGCCATCGCCGCTTTCCTTGGAGGGTTGGGGAATGTCCGCGCTTACGAGCTGCTCAATTATAACCCGCTGGGGGAACCCAAGTACGCCGCGCTTGGCATGACTTACGCGCTGCCGGGCCTGCGGCCGCTGCCCCGCGCAACGCTGGAAAGGCTGCGGGACACCGCCGCCGGGCACGGCGTGCCCGTTTCGTACCGTTAGGAGGGATGGCCGTGACCATCAGGGAACTGTCGCCGCAGGCCAAACGCGAGCTGTACACCTCGTGGCTCCAGTCGATGCATGACGCGAAAATCGAGGAAACCAAGAAGAAAATCGCCCGTTACGGCTATACCGATGAGGACGATTACCACTTTCTCGTGCCCCCGGAGAATTACGCCTGGAAACCCGTGGGCGATACGCCCAACGGCGATTTTCACGGCTACCGGGGCTGGTCGGAAAACTACCGCGACATGGTCGCGTCCTTTCCGCCGGTCGTCGTACCCCAAAGCGCCATGGCGGGCAATTTTCACCGCATTCTGCAAAAGTTTCGCAAGCTCCGCTGGCACCAAAGCTGGGATTTGTCCCCCTATCAGGCGCTGATTGACCGCTATGGTATCGACCACGGGCTGGGGCAGATGCACCATTTCTGCGGCGACATGCGCATCGCGCTGGCGCTGGGCTGGGGCGGTCTGCGGGAGAAGGTGGAGCGTTACGCCGCCCTCAACCGTCAGACGGAAGAGCAGCGCGAGTTTTACCGCGCGGAGCTGCTGTTTCTGGATACCTGCATCGGGTGGATCGACCGCACCATTGCCTGCATCCGGGAAAAGGCGGCCGCCGAAACCGACCCGCTGCTTAAGGACAATCTGGAAAACATGCTGCGCGCCAACGAGGCCGTGCGACTTTCCCCGCCCGCGACGCTTCGGGAAGCGTGCCAGACAATCAGCTGGTATAACATTTTCGGCCGCAGCTTCAACCGCGAGGGCGCGGGCGGCCAGCTGGACGAGGTGCTGAGGCCTTATTACGAGCGGGATACGGCGCTGGGGCTGATCGACGATGAGGACGCGGTGTTCTATATCGGCGGCCTTCTGATGAGCGATACGAAGTATTACCAGCTGGGCGGGCCGGACGAATCGGGGCGGGACATGGTCAGCCGGGTTTCCTGGCTCATTTTGGAGGCCGCGGACCGCCTCAACGTCGCCGCGAACCTCACCGTGCGGGTGCACGACGGGTTGCCGGAAGACTTTTTCCGCCGCTGTGTGGCATTGCTGTTCAAGCACAAAAACGGCTGGCCCCGCTTTTCGGGCGACCAGTCGCTGGTCGACGGGTTTGTGCGGCGCGGGTTTACCCCGGAGCTGGCCCGAAGGCGCATCGCGGTGGGCTGCAACTGGATGGCCATCCCCGGCGTTGAGTATCCGCTTAACGACAGCATCAAGGTCAACATGGCCAAAGTGTTCGAGGTCGCCTTGCGGGAGATGTTCGCTTCCGGTGAACGCAGCGTCGCGCGGCTCCACGGCCTGTACCGGCGGCATCTTTCGATCGTCCTGCAGGTGATTGCCGATACGACCGACATGCACCTGCGGCTGAACCACGAAAACAACCCCGAGCTGTTCCTAAACCTCATGAGCGTCGGCCCCGTCGAAACCGGGCGCGACGCTTCCGACCACAGCATGCAATACTACAACATCGGCGTCGACGGTTCCGGCGTCGCCGTCGCCGCGGACAGCTTCGCCGCTCTGGAAACCTGCGTGGAAAACGACCGTACCCTGACCTGGGCGCAGGTGGAGGAAGCGCTTGCATCCGATTTCGAAGGCACGCAGGGTTGTTACGTTCAGGCCGTGCTCAAGGCCGCGCCGAAGTTCGGGCAGTGGAACTCGCTGGGCGAACGCTGGGTGCGCACCCTGTGCGGAGAGTTTGCCGATCTGGTGATCCGCCAGCGCGCGAAGGAAGGCGAAATCTTCATTCCCGGTATGTTCAGCTGGTCGAAAACCATCCTGTTTGGCAAGCTCGTGGGAGCTACGCCGGACGGCCGCAAGGCAGGCTCGCAGATTAACCACGGCGCCAACCCCATGCCCGGCTCCGTGCCCAACGGCGCGATGACCACGCTCAGCGAAGCGATCCTCGCCGCCCAGTGCGGCATGGGCAACACCAGCCCCTTCCAGATGGAGCTGGACCCCGGCATCACCGCCGACGAGGGCGGCGTGGAAAAGGTGATCGCGCTGCTGCGCACGCACCTGCAACGCGGCGGAACGCTCATCAACGTCAATATTGTGGACGCGGATACCATCCGCGCCGCGCACAGGCAGCCGGAGCTGTACCCCGATCTGGTGGTGCGCGTCACGGGTTTCACCGCTTACTTCATCACCCTCTCGCCGGAGTTCCGCCAGCTGGTGGTGGACCGCATCGTCAGCGCGAACGCGTCCTGACGGCGCTGTTCGCGTCGAACCGTCGCGGGTTCCTCCGCGGGATTCGCGCAGCCTGTGCGGCGGCCCGTATGGCGCGGCGAAACCGCATGCCTCTTTCCCAACGGCCGTCGTGTAACCCGATCCCCTTCTCCAAAGGCGCGTAGCCTGCGACAAACCAATACCGTGCAGCTCTCTCGATCCCGGGTATCAAGCGAAAAAACCGATACGGACGCAAAAACGCGCGGCTGACCACCGCGCGTTCGTTTGTCATGAAACCCATACTATGCGAAAAACCGCTTTTCTCATCGCCCTGCGGACTGTTCGCTCGCTTTGGCAAAGGGCTGCGGCATGGGGTTTTATGCGCCTCCGCCGCCATAAACCCCGCGGAGGTTGTTCCCGGCAGGTTTCATCGGCTAACAGTGCACGGCCGTGCCCCGCTCCCGCGAACCTCTCTCCTACGGCTCGCTCTCGGCTTCGCCAAAGCGGCCGCCGGCCGCAAGCTCCCCCCGGCGCCCCTGACCCGGTTCGGCCGCGGCGGGGGGATTGGGACAGACGGCCGCGTGTCGCAGCGCCATCGCGTTGCCGCGGTACTCGGTTTCAGCAAAAAAAGGAAAGCGCTGTGCGGATACCGAATAGGTTACATGATGCCTTATCATTCACCGAGCGCCGATCCGTTTCCCGCTCAGCGCCCCATGCTCCGCTCGTCCTCTGCGGTCGGGCAACGGCAGTTCTCGGACAGGCGGTGATCGTATGGTTCCATCCTGGATGCCGGCTATTGTCGTCAACGTGTTTGCATTGATCGTGCTGCTCGTGCTCCTTATCGATTATTCAACCCGTCAGGCGCAGACGATGTTGCATGATCAGCGGCTGTTCCGATGGATGATGATCACCAATATCGTGCTGCTCGTTCTGGACGGCGCCACCTGGCTGCTCAACGGGCAGGTTTTTCCGGGGGCGCGCGCGCTCAACCTCGCCGTTACAGCCGGTTATTACAGCCTCACGCCCGTGGTATCGGTCCTCTATCTGAGCTTTTGCGATATCAAGCTGGGCGTGCCCGTCGCCCTTGGGCGAAGGTACCGTCGGTTCTACCTGATCCCGTTGGGGATCAACCTGCTGCTGTCGCTGTGGAGCGTGCAAAGCGCGCTGCTGCACCGGATCGGCCCGGATAACGTATACAGCCGGGGTTCGCTGCTGGCGCTTTCGTTTGTGCTTTCCTACTGCCTGCTCCCGCTCGCGTTTGTGCGACTGTTTCGGGCCGGGGCGAGGGTGCGCCGCACCGGGCAGGAAGGCGCCTACCTCCCCAACCGGGCGGGCATTCGCGCGCTGCTCCTGTTCCCGATGTTCCCGTTGGTGGGCGGCGCCATCCTGGTGTTCTACAATCAGGTGACGGTCGTCTGGCTGACCTCGGTTTTCGCGTTGCTGATCTTCTACCTGAACCTGCAAAACATCGAGATTTCCACCGATTCGCTGACCGGCCTGTTCAACCGCCGGCAGACCGATATGTATCTGCGCAGCCTCCTGCAGGATGCGCAACGGTGCCAGACCCTCTGCCTTGCCGTGCTGGATATCAACAATTTCAAGCAGATTAACGACCAGTACGGCCACATGGTCGGCGACCACGCGTTGAAAATGATGGCGACCGTCCTGCATGCCGTCTGCGGCCGCAGCACGTTTTACAGCCGGTACGGCGGGGACGAGTTTGTCATTGTAACAAAAATGGGCGGCCGGCCGCGCATGGCCGGGCTGGTGGAGCAGATCAACCGAAAAATGGCGCAGGCGCTGAAGGCCGAACAGGCTCCCTATCCCATGACCATCAGCGCGGGCATTGCGGAATGGTCCCCGGAGTATCAGACGTTCGACCGTTTCTTCGCAGCGGCCGATATACGCCTGTACGAAAGCAAAGCGTCGCTCAAAAGGCGCGCGGCCGACCGTGCGCGCCAACCGGCGCAAGACGGTTGAAAACCCGGACGCCGCATGTTTCAGGCGGTCAACGGCCGCCTTTACGTTCTTGCGGTGATAGAATGTGGACAATCAAGCCCTTGACAGGTTTCCGATATGCCTTACAATAGATGAAAACAGGCGGAGGCAAAACCGCCAGCAGACCCGACCGGTTTGGATAACGCCGTCCCGGCCGGGTTTTCTGATAATGGAAGAGGTGTGGCCATGCGGCTGACGAAGAAGGTTTTCACAGACCTGACCATTTTCATGCTGTTGCTGGGCGTCGTTGTCGGGATTACCTTCCCGTTTTTTCTGGTGCTGCTGAACGTGCCGCGCAACCTGATCTTCCGGTTGTCCTTTTTTCTCGCCTGCGTTGCGGCGGGTATGTTGCTGGCGGGCCTGAACATCGCGCTCGCCCGCAGGACGGTCGGCACGCGCATCAGGCTGCTGTCGCGGAAGATGAAGCATGTGGAGGGTATCCTGGCCGACATGGGCGGCGACAGCTGCGCCCGGTGCACGCCGGATCACTGTTCCATCAGCGTCGATTCCGAGGATGAGCTTGGGGAGAGCGCGGAGTCCTTCAACCGCCTGATTCAAACCCTGTCGGAAGTCCTTCAGGATCAGTCCGATTTGCAGCGCCTGTCTGAAATGCTGACCGCGCATCTGGAGCTGGACACCCTTGCGGACGAAACCCTGCGCAGCCTGATCCGGCTGACGGGTTCCAGCGGCGGCGCCATCCTGGTGGAGGGCGGCGGGGAGCTTTCCGTGTGCGCCTCGCTGGCAATTCAAAACCCGCAAGCGCTTGATAAGAATCCGCTGATCGTCCAGGCGGTCAGGCAGCGGGAGCGTTACATGATCCAATTCCCCGAAGGGATCGCCCTCAACGGGCTGATCGCGGATTTTTCTCCGCGGGAGCTGATTTTGGAACCGCTGATCTACAAACAGGTGCTGTTGGGCGTCCTGATGTTGGCTTCTTCCGCGCCTTTTGCCATAAAGGCGACGGAACGCCTCCGTTCCTACGGGCCGATCCTCGCCATGGCTTTCCACAACGCCATCACGCACCAGCAGATGCAGCGGCTGGCCGCGCTGGATTCTCTCACGGGCATCTACAACCGGCGTTTCGGCTTCAACCGCATTCAGGAGGAGCTGAGCCGGGCCGTGCGCACGAACACCGCGCTTTCGCTGATCATGCTGGACATCGATCATTTCAAGGTGATCAACGATACTTACGGGCATCTGGTCGGCGACAAGATCATCCTGTCCATCGTGCGCACCATCTCGCAGGCCGTACGCGAGGGCGACGTGCTCATCCGCTACGGCGGGGAGGAGTTCCTCTGCGTGCTGCCCGGGGCCGGCCAGTACGACGCCAACCTGGTGGCGGAGCGCATCCGCATCATGATCAGCGACACCGTCGTGCGCAATGAGGAACAGGAGATTCGCGTCACGGTAAGCCTGGGCGTCGCCTCCTGCCCCAACGACCGCATCGCTGACGTACAGCAGTTGGTCAGCTTCGCGGACGACGCGCTGTATTCGGCCAAGAACGCCGGCCGCAACTGCGTGGTTTGCGCCTGAGGAGGCCGGGCGCGGCGCGCGTAAAAAAGCGCCGCCGCACAGGAGCGGCGCCTTGCGCGCGGTTGCCGGCCGGTTCAGGCGAGAAGGGGCCGGCCGTATGCCGTTGGGACGTACGGGAGCCGATCGCCTTTCCTGTCAAATGCCCCCTTCGGGGTAATACATGATCATATGGGAGTACGAGTTGTCATAGCAGGACAGCAGATGGTAGATTTCAACGCCGTCGCCGCTCCAGCTGGAAATCAGCGTCACGTCTCCGCGAGCCAGCGCGTCCTTGTATTCGTCCGCGTTTTGCTCTTCCTCCATCCCGCTCGACCAGCTCAGGTACTTCTCAAAGCCTCCGTTCTCAAACGCGCCGGACAACGACTGATCGATGCTGTCGAAATCCGTCACGTATTCGTCCACGCCGTCCAGCTTATCCTCCAGCGAAACCGATATGTTTTCCAGCAGCTTGGTTGATTCGTTGAAGTGGTAGCCCAGCGTGATGGTCCGCCCGCTTTGCTCCTGATCGAAGTAGAAAACGTAGTCCTCGCCCGTGTAGGAATTGCCGCCGGTTTCGAGGTTCTTGACCTCATCCATGGTCATGCCAAACTCGATGCCGCCACGGAAACTGAACCCCGGCGCCTTTTCCAGCGACAGCGCGGGAACGCTCAGCATCGTCAGCAGCAGCACGGCCATCGTCAGGCAGAGTGCGTTTCGCAGAGACTTGTTGCTCATCTTCATGAGATGAACCTCCTTGTTTTTGGGATGGGATCGGCGTAAGAAGGCGCGGCGCACCGGGGAGGGTTGGGAACCATTTCCTTTGTGATACGATTATAAGCGTTTGGGTAGCGGTTGGCAATACCGCGTTTCTGAAAACCCAACGGGATTTTGGTGTTTCCGCCGCCGTTATCGCTGCCTGTGCGGACGGCGCGATGGGCTTGCGCCTTTCGCGGGGGCAGGCATTTCAGCCCGGGAGATTCGTTCTCGGCCGGATCGGTCGAGCGCAGGAAGAACCGAAGGAGGCCGGAGGTATGCGGCTTTGGCGATTGTCGCTTGGGGTGGCGTTGTCCGTATTGATCGCGCTTGGCGGGAGCGTCGCAGCGGCGGAAACGCCCCGCGTCACGCTGACCGGCCCGGCCAGGGAAAAGTCGCAGTGGGTCGGGCGGCCCATCCTCATCGGCGTTACGGCAACCGGCTTTACCACCGGCTGGATCGAGGTGCGGGAACCGACCGGCACGCTGGTCCTGCCGCTGGAGCGGAAACGGCGCAACTACGTCACTTATACGCCGACGGAAAGCGGAGAACTCGGCATCACGGCCATCGTAGTGGCCGACGGGGACCCGCGCGAGTGGAAGTCTTCCATAACGTTGACCGTCTACCCGACCGACGCTGCGGAGAGAATCGACTGGCTGATCCGCGCGGCGCTGGAAAGCGTCGGCTCCGACGATACCGAGCAGATTTTGCAGGACTGCGACATGACGTTGGAGGACGACTGGTGTGCCGCCTACATCGGCTGGTGCGCCAAACAGGTGCGTCTGCCCAGCGCCGTAGGGTTGAAAGCCGTGTTCGCCGGGATCGACCTCTACGAGGGAGTCGACGCCGCCAGCATCCCCTGCCGGCAGTGCCGCTCGGTTCACAGCGCGCGTTTTCATGTTGACGTCGTTGACCCCGCCGCATCGCCCCAGCCGGGGGATCTGGTGTTTTTCATCTGGGGTTCGAAAGCCGCTGAACAGGAAAAGCTCCATCAAGGCTACCGGACCGACTGGCACGGCAACGCGAACCACGTCGGGCTGGTTACCGCGGTGTACGGCGACACCTTTGAGTTTGTTCAGGGCAACGTCCGCCTGGAAAACGGGCGCTTGGGCGTCGCGCTCAACCGCAGCTCGGATGAAAAGGAGGGCGGGACATACGCCGACTGGGTAATCGCTTTCGGACGCCCGCATTACGACGCCCCGCAGCCCGACTGACGCGCCGTCAGCTTAGCAGGCGGCCGGGGATCTTCATCGGATCGGCGCGAACCGCCTCGCCTTCCGGTTTGCCCTACGCCCGCGCGCCAAACGGAGGAGGCGCAATCCGCCGAAAACAGGGAGCGTCGGGTTCCGGCCCGAACCCGGGAAGAGCGCGCGCCGGCCTGACAGGCCATCCCAACCCGCTGATCCATGCAAACGGGCGGCCGTCGTCGTTTGCCTCCCAACCCTTCGGGCTGCTCGCTCGCCTTGACAAAACGCTTCGGCATAAGGCTTTCGGGCAATTCTGGTCGGTTTAGTCGTCGGGTTGGGCATGGCCATGCCCAACCCGACGACTAAACCGCACGCCTTCGGTTCACTTTTGGCTTCGCCAAAGCGGCCACTGGCCGCAGGCTCGCCTCCGGCGCCCCGAACCTCGCAAGGGTTGTTCCCGGAGGTTTCCCAAACCCAGGGCAGTGCCGCGCCCTACGCTTGGGAGCCTCCCGTCTCCGGATCGCTTTCAGCTTCGCGGAAGCGGTCGCAGACTGCGCTTCCCCCCGGCGCCCTTGGCCCGGTTCCGCTGCGGCAGGGTTTTTCGGCAGGCCACGCCGGCCTTTCAGTCAGGCCGTTTCACCCGCGGGCCGTTGTATGGTATACTGTCTGCGTCACTAAAGGAGGAATCGCGGATGGATCAGGTCAGGCTCGGCTCAACGGGGATCATGGCTAACCGAAACGGCTTCGGGGCGCTGCCGATGCAGCGCATCGACCGGGAATCGGCCGTGCGGCTTGTACGCAAGGCGTACCGGCACGGGATCACATTTTTTGACACCGCGCGCGTCTATACCGACAGCGAAAGCAAGCTGGCCGATGCGCTGGGCGACGTGCGTGCACACGTGACCATCGCCAGTAAAACCATGGCGACGGACGCCGAAGGGTTCTGGAAGGATCTGCACGCCAGCCTGCGAGAACTGCGAACCGACGCGATCGATCTGTACCAGTTCCATAACCCGCCCTTCTGCCCCGGGCCCGGCGGCGCGGACGGCCTTTACGACGCAATGCTGCAGGCCAGGGCGCAGGGCAAGGTGCGCCACATCGGCATTACGAACCACCGCTTGGCCGTGGCGTGGGAGGCGATCCGGAGCGGCCTGTACGAAACGTTGCAGTTTCCGTTCAGCTATCTGGCCACGGAGAAAGAACTGGAACTGGTCCATGCCTGCGAAGCGGCGAACATGGGCTTTATCGCCATGAAGGCGCTTTCCGGCGGGCTGATTACCAATGCCGCCGCAGCCTATGCCTATATCGCGCAATTCCCGGGGGTGCTCCCCATCTGGGGCATGCAGCGCGAGGAGGAGCTGGATGCCTTTCTGGCGACGATTGTTCACCCGCCCGCGATGAGCGACGACATCCGCGCGCTCATCGACCGGGACCGCGCGGCGTTGTCGGGCCATTTTTGCCGCGGGTGCGGCTATTGCATGCCTTGCCCCGCGGGGATCGAAATCCATACATGCGCGCGCGTTTCCCTGCTCCTGAGGCGTTCTCCCTCCGCCCAATGGCTCAGCGAGCGGAACCGGGCCATGATGCGGAAGATTGAGGACTGCATCCATTGCGGCCAGTGCGAAACGCGTTGCCCCTACGGGTTGAAAACCCGGACGCTGCTGGCGGAAAACTACCGCGACTATCAGGAAGTGCTCGCCGGCAAGCCGCTATAGTCAAATCGCGTTGACCGGCAGGGCCGTTCCGCCTGCCGCAGGACGTTTACCCGAGCGGCAATGCCACCTGTGGGGCAAGGCAGCCGCAAACGCGGTACCGCTTCAGCACCCATCACAAAACACGCCTGGCGGCAAGCTCGATAGCCGTCAGGCGCTGATATTTCGCCGTTTCCTGTGGCGGTAATGAAACCCGATGCCCCCGTCCGCGCCGGTTTGCGGGTCGGCTGTGAAAGCCTTCGTTTGTCAAGCGTTCAGCCTTTCCAGAAACTCGGCTTCCGTGATCACGGGAATGCCCAGTTCCAGCGCCTTGGTCAGCTTGCTGCCCGCTTTTTCCCCGGCCAGCACAAAACTGGTTTTCTTGCTGACGCTGCCGGCGGCGCGGCCCCCGTGCGCGGCAATCAGCGCCTCGGCTTCTTCCCGGCCGAGCGTGGGCAGCGTGCCCGTTACCACCACCGTTTGCCCCGCCAGCCGGTCGGACGCGGGGGCTTCCTTTCCCTGCGGCTGCACGCCCGCCCTGAGCAGGCGGGCAATCATCTCCCGGTTTTCGGCAAAGCTGAAAAATTCCACGATGCTGCCCGCGACGATGCCCCCGATCTCCGGGATGGCGGTCAGCCTGTCCTCGTCGGCGGCCGCCAGCGCGTCCAGCGAGCCGAACACGGCGGCCAGGTCGCGCGCCGTTTTCCGGCCGACGTTGGGGATGCCGATGGCAAACAGAAACGCGTCCAGCAAGCAACGCTTGCTCTTTTCCAGCGCCTGCAAGAGGTTTTCCGCGCGCTTCTGCTGGAACCCTTCCAGCGCGAACAGGCTTTCCATCGAGAGTTGATAGAGGTCCGCGGGGTCGCGCACGTTTCGCTGGTCATAGAGCAGCTCGGCGGTTTTTTCGGAGAAGCCGTCGATATCCATGGCGTTGCGGCCAGCGAAATGCGAAAGCCTTGCCACCGCCTGCGGCTTGCAACTCACGCGGTTCATGCAGAACAGGTGCGCCCCGCGGCTGACCAGCGGTTCCCCGCAGGCGGGGCAGTTGGTCGGCGGCAGGATGTCCGTTTCCCCCGCCGCCGGCTCGCCGATGCGCCCCATGATTTCGGGAATCACATCGTTGCTGCGGCGAACCCATACCTCGCAGCCAACGGCGACGCGTTTGCGCTGGATGTCGGCGTAGTTATTGAGCGTCGCGCGCTGTACGGTAACGCCGCCGATATCGGTGGGCGTCAGGTGCGCAAGCGGGGTGAGCTTGCCCGTGCGCCCCAGCTGCCATGTGACGTCCAAAAGGGTCGCCGTGTTTTCCTCGGCCGCGAACTTGTAGGCGACCGCCCAGCGGGGGAACTTATCGGTATTGCCCATAGCTTCGCGCGTTGCCAGCGAGGTAACCTTGATTACCGCGCCGTCGATCAGGTAATCCAGCGCCTCGCGCTGCGCTTCCACCCTGTCGACGGCGCGGTCAAGCGCCTCGTAGGTATCGGCGGTTTCCAGCGAGGGGCTGACGGGAAAACCGTTGGCCTTCAGGAAAGCGATCATCCCCGCCTGATCTTCGTAGGGCGGACGCTCGATGGCGCCCACCTGGTAGAAAAACGCGTCCAGCTTCCTGGCGGCGGTTACGGCGGGGTCCAGATTCCGCAGCGCGCCGGCTGCCGCGTTGCGGGCGTTTTTCAAGGGCTCTTCGGCGGTGCGGTTGAACGCTTCCAGCACGCTCAGGCGCATGATGCATTCGCCCTGCACCTCCAAAAGGCCCCGGTAGGGTATGGCCAGCGGAACGCTGCGAATGGTGCGGGCTTGCGGCAAAATCCCCTCGCCCACCTCGCCGTTTCCGCGCGTGGCGGCCTGCGCGAGCCGCCCGTCCCGGTAGGTCAGGTTGACGGTCAGGCCGTCGAGCTTGTACTCCACGGCGTACCGGAGCGGAGGCAGCGGAGTTTCGCGACCTTCGTTCAGCTGGGCGTGCAGCTTCTCACAGCGCAGCATCCAGGCTTTGAGCTCTTCCCGGCTTTGCACCTTGTCCATGCTCCACAGGCGGCGGAGATGGCGGTGCTGTTCGAAAGCCTTGAGCGGCTCGGCCCCTACGCGGTGCGTGGGCGAATCGGGCAGGCGAACGTTTGTTTTCCTTTCCAGCCGGCTCAGCTCGTCGTAGAGCTGATCCCACTGGGCGTCGCTCAGTTCGCTTTCGCCGGAGGCGTAATACTTGCGGCTGGCGTCGTTAAGCCGTTCGACCAGCTCTTTCATGCGGTTCTCGGTATCCGGCATGCGGGTGCCTCCATTCTGCAAAAAGGGACGCAGCTTGTGCGTCCGTCCGTGGATGGTCCTTCGGGTGCGTTTCGGCGGGCCGCGGCGGACCGTCGGCTTCCGCGGCAGGTTTCGTTCGTCCGGTGTTATTTCCCCCGATTTCGGCGGGGAGCCCGCCTCCGCCGGCAAGCGGACGGGCGGCCGCGGGCGGGTCGGCCGTCGCGGGGCGGAAGGCAATCGCAGGCCGCTCGGCCGATGCCAATGCATCGGAGCGGGCCGTGCAAGAACCCATGCCATCCGTAGTGCCGCTCGCCTCCTAGCCCTTCGGGCTGTTCGCTCGCTTTGGCAAAACGCATCGGCAAAAGGCTTCGGGGCTCCGCCCAGACCCCGCAAGGGCATCGCCCTGGACTCATTTCGCTGCGGCGGACGTTTATAACTGCCTGGGCCGGCGCAAATGCATCGGCGGCTGCGGCTTCGCCACTGTCGGCGGCTTTCCGCCGTCCGCTGCCGCAGAAACCTTTATTCGTTTACCTTGACGATGGGCGCGATGCTCAGCACGAACTCCTTGATACCGTACGCGGCAAACGAGATCACGATCCGGGAATCGCCGCCATTGCCGCGAATCTCCATGACGTTCCCTTCCCCGAATTTGCGGTGCATCACCCGGTCGCCGACCGCGAACAGCGACGATAGCGCGCCGGAAGCGATGCTCGCGGCGGCCGAGGGCGTGAAACCCTTCTGCACGCCCTGGATGCCCAGCGCCGCGCTGCGGTTGCCGATGCCTGCGCCGCTGGGGACGATCTTGGGCACGCCAAAGGACATCGGCCCCTTCACTTCCTGCTTGGGCAAGCGTTTGGTCGCGGGATGCCCGTAGGCGTCCATCGCGCCGGGAAAGCTCCGTTCCCGCTTGCTGATCCACTCGTCATCCACCAGGCGTTTGGGGATCTCGCCGATAAAACGGCTGGACGCGTTATAGCTGAGCTGGTTGTAGATCATTCGCTGGGAGGCGTAGCTCATGTACAGGTGCCGCATCGCGCGGGTGATGGCGACATAGCAGAGCCTCCGCTCCTCTTCCAGCCGGGATTCCTCCTGCATGCAGCGCGCGCTTGGGAAGATGCCTTCCTCCAGCCCGGAGATGAACACAGTGGGAAACTCCAGCCCCTTGGCGCTGTGCACGGTCATCAGGGTCACATACTGCGCGCTGGTCTCCGCCGCGTCCAGATCGGTGATCAGCGCGACGTTTTCCAGATAGTTTTCCAACGTGGGCTCGTCCGCGGCCTGCTCGTACTCCGCCACAGCGCCCATGAACTCGTCCATGTTTTCCACGCGGGAGCGGGCTTCCTCGGCCAGATCCTTTTCATACTGCGCGCGCAGGCCCGTGCGCTCGATCACGTGGGCGACGAAATCGCTCAGGCGCATCTCCTCATGCTGCATCACCAGCTCGTTCATCAGGTCGCCGAACTCCCGCACGCACTTGCGCGGGCGCGCGGAAAGCGTATTCGGCAGGTCGATCAGCGCGCTGTACAGCGGCATTTCCTTCTCGCCGGCATAGCGCACCAGTTCCTGAATGGTGCTCTCGCCGATGGCGCGTTTAGGCTGGTTGATGATCCGGCGCAGGCTGACGTCGTCGCTGGGGTTGACGATGCAGCGCAGGTACGCGATGATGTCCTTGACTTCCCTGCGGTCGTAGAACCGCAGACCGCCGTAGATGCGGTAGGGAATTCCGGCGCGCATGAGCATTTCTTCCAAAACACGGCTTTGCGCGTTGGTGCGGTACAGCACCGCCATGCTGCCGTAGGCGTCCCCCGCCAGCTTCAGCTGCTGCATGCGGTCACAGATCCAGGCGGCTTCCTCGCGCTCGTCGCCGGCGCAAAACAGCTTGATCAGCTCGCCCGGCTCTTCCTGCGTCCACAGCGCCTTGTCTTTGCGGCCCTCGTTGTGAGCGATCACCTGATTGGCGGCGTCCAGTATGTTGGCGGTGCTGCGGTAGTTCTGCTCCAGCTTGATGACCGTGGCGTCCGGGAAATCCTTCTCAAAATCCAGGATGTTGCGGATATCCGCGCCGCGCCAGCCGTAGATGGACTGGTCGTCGTCGCCCACCACGCAGAGGTTGCGGCTTTTTTGGGTCAGAAGCTTGACCAGGGAATACTGGGCGAAGTTTGTATCCTGATATTCGTCCACCAGCACGTGGGTAAAGCGCTGCCGGTAGCTGTCCAGCACCGGCGGATGATCGGCGAACAGCTCCAGCGCGCGCACGAGCAGGTCGTCAAAGTCCAGCGCGTTGGCGCTTTTGAGGCGCGTTTCGTAAATATGGTACACATCGTGAATCTGCTGGCTGCGAAAATCCCGCGGGGATTGGGCGAACCATTCGTCCGGCGCCAGCAGCCGGTTTTTGGCGTCGCCGATCTTCGCGCGCAGTTCGCGCACGGTCATGGCCTTGTCGTCGATGTTCAGCTGTTTGACGATGTCATTGAGCACGCTGCCCTGATCGTCGTCGTCGTATATGGTAAAGGAACGGGTGTACCCCAGTTTCTCGATATCCCGGCGCAGAATTTTGGCGCACATGGCGTGAAAGGTGCTGATCCAAACCTCATCCGCGCGCTCGCCGACGAGGGCATGGATGCGCTCCTTCATTTCGCGCGCGGCCTTATTGGTAAACGTGATCGCCAAAATCCGCCATGGCGCGACGCCGTGGTCGATAAGGTTGGCGACTCGGAAGGTCAGCGCCCTGGTTTTGCCGCTGCCGGCGCCCGCCAAAATCAACACGGGACCGTCCAGCGTTTCCGCCGCCTTGCGCTGCTGTTCGTTGAGCAAATCCAAATTCATCATGATATCCTCTTTTTCATTACTCTGCGCTGATCCCCGCCGGGGAGCGTGCGTCGTTCTCCGGGTCGATCTGCCGGAGCACGAAAGTGTAGCCGTCCGCGCCGTACAACAGCGACCGGTTCACCCGGCTGATGGTGGCGGTACTGGCGCCGGTTGTTTTGGCGATTTCCTGATACGTCACCCTGTGCTTGAGCAGGATCGCTACTTCCAGCCGCTGGGTGATGCTTTTCAGCTCCTGCACGGTCAGCACATCCTCGCAGAACCGGTAGGCTTCCTCCATGCTGGTCAGCGACAGAAGGGCCTTCATCAGAAGATCGGTCTGTTCGTTCTGAACCTTTGGCGTAAACATCTTCTTCCCCCGATCCGTATGCATGTGCGCGGACGCTGCCACCGCCCGCTTCTACGCCCCCGGCACCGTGTTCGCCCTCCCCGCGCCGTGCCGCGCGGGGGTTAACGGTCTTGTACTGTCCCAATTATACCACAGAAAGGGGATAAAGGAAAGGGCGAACGCGGCGAGCCGTTGCCGGGGCGAAGCGGAAGGGCCCGGCAGTTTTGCGTGAAGCCTTGCGGTTACGCCGTTGCCGGCGCACCAAAAGCCCCGGCGCCGCTGTCGCGCACTGCTGGAAACGCTTGACGCACGCTCTTCCATGTGCTACCATAAATGAAAGGATCATCGCGCTTCACAGACCCGCGCGCCACAGGAACAGCCGCATAACGCCCATGGAACACGGATCCGCGAATGGAAAACCGCCGCTCGCCGCCACTCGTTTTCTCCCGACAGGCAGACCGCCCGGCACAGGCGGTCCGACCATCGGGCCAACGGCGCACTGATTTCCCGGAGCGCAGCGCGGCCCCCGCCCTGCCCCCGGCAGCGAAAGGAGATGGACTTTTGCAAATACTGACATTTGCCATCGATATGGAACGGGACGGTGAAACGTACTACCGCCGGCAGGCCGCGCGTTGCGAAGGCGGCGCATTGCAAACGGTATTCGCCCTGTTGGCCGACGAAGAGGCGAAACACGCGGAAATCCTGACCAACGTCGCCGGCGGCCTCCCCTATGCGTTGGAAGATCACGCCGCCCTGACGCGGCAGATGGATCTGTTCCGCAACGCGCCGGATTTCCAAAGTTCCGTGCGGCAGCTTCCGGATCAGGCCGAGCTGTACCAGGCCTCCATGGAGATTGAAAAGAAGAGCATCGCCCTTTACGAAGCGTTGCTGGGTCAGGCGACGGACGATGTGTCCCGCAGGCTGTTTACGTTTCTGGTTAAGGAGGAGCGGGACCATTACGCGATCATGGAGGAGCTGTACCGGCACGTGAACCGTCCCAAAGACTGGGTGGAGGCAGCCGAGTTTGGCGTCCGTGAGGAATACTGATTCCTGTGGGCCGCACGAGCGCATCGTTTCGCCGCGGTTGCCTCGGTAACGGCATGCAAGCCCGATGAAATCGCGCTTCCGCGCGGCCGCCGCCGCCTGGGGCGCGCAAGGAAACCCGTCAACGCCCGACTGCGAAGGAGGTTTGCCCCGATGGAAAGCAAGGAAGAGCCCTTGCGTACCGGAACGCTTTGGTCCCTGCTGATGGATTCGCCGACGTTTTCCCATTTCATCGAAACCAATGCCGAGAGTCTGGATATGCCGGCCTTTTCGGTCTTTATTACGGACCTCTGCCGCCAGCGGGGCGAACCGCCGGAGCGGGTGATACGCCGCTCCGGCATCGAGCGTTCGTTCGGGCACCAGTTGTTCCGCGGAACCCGGAACCCCTCGCGGGATACGGTGCTGCTGCTGGCGTTCGGTTTTCAGGCGGATATCGAGCTTGCGCAAACGCTGCTCAAATACGCGCGCTGCGGCCAGCTCTATCCGCGCGTGCGGCGCGACGCGCTGATCAGCTTTTGCCTGTTTCACCGGTACGACCTGATCCAGACCCAGAACCTGCTGGCCGAGAAGGGCATGGTTTTACTGGGCGGCGACCGGACGCGCTGACGCCGCAGCGTGGGAAAGCCCAAAGCAACACGAACCTTTACCGGCTGCCCGGCCGCCGAAATCTTCCGTGCATGTGCCGGCGGCCCTATCAAAAGCCGTTATCCCCAAACGCCGCCGATCCTTATGGACCGGCGGCGTTTGACCGACCGGCGGCGACATCCCAGGGATAGCCGTCCCGCCCAGGCCGGATCTCTTGGCGTTCAACCCGCCCCCTGTGGTTGCGAGGCAACCTTCGCTTTCCACCTTTGGGCGTCGCCGTTGCCTTCGGTCGATACCGGAGCTTTGCCAAACGTCGCCTCGGCGGCAGGCGCGGATCGGGGGGCGTCCGCGTCCTTCCGGTTTCTATTTGTAAAGAATCGGAAAAGATGGGAGGGAGAACGCGACTTGTATGGAAATAATCCCGTGATATCCTTTCCGCAAAAGGCGCGGGGTTCTTCGACGGCGCACGAAGGAGGCGTGCGTTCACAACCCATTGGCAAATGAAAATTGGCAATCGGCATTTTTTGAACCTCTGAATCGAAAATGAAAAGAAAAGAGCGAATCAAATGAAAAAACAGCCGATCAGCAAGGCTTATCTTCTGGCGACGGTCGTCGTCGTGTTGCTGGCGTCCGTCTTCGCCATCGTCGTTTCCAACCGTTCGGCGGCCGACGCTTCAACAAGCAACCGGTGGAGCGGTCCGTACCGGGATCGGTCGCTTACGGTGTTGGTCACCGCCCAAAACATGGTTGTCCTGAAGGACCCCACCGGCTTTCGCACGCTGGAAATCGGAACACTGTCCCCTGAGGACGGCGCGATTCTCTGGTCGTCGCAGAGCGAAGGCGCGCTTTTCGCCTACTGCCTTGCCGAGGGAAACAACCTGCGCCTGACAGACGCGGAAAAACAGACCCTGGCCGTTTTAAACGCCGATCCGCTGACCGCCGAGGAACAGAGACAGTCGGACGCGTTGCTTGGCACGTGGGTTATGGAAAGCGGCGTGCCGTACGATGAGATGACCTTTACCCGGGAAGGCATCCTCACCGTCACCATGCCCAGCGAAGAAGCGTTCAGCATCGATATGAAATACGCTGCGGACGGCGACGCTCTGTATGTGCTCAACGGCGATTCCAGCGGAAACGGAACCTATGCCGTAAACGGGGATAGGATCGATCTGCAGGAAAGCGGCGGCAGCCTGCAGATGGTACGCGCGTCGGGCCCACTGCGCCGCGACGCCGCGCAGCCGGAAAGCGTCTCGGCCGATCTGGATGCCCGGATCGTGGGCACGTGGGGCGGGGCGCGTGAGGATCAGTATGGGGAGTGGACTTTCCACGGGGACGGGACGTATGCATACATGGTCCCCGGCAACCCCGGCCTTTCCGGTCAGGGTTCCTACACCACCAGCGACGGGTCGCTCACGCTCCGTTCGGGTGCCGGGTCCCGGCAGGCAACCTACACCATCGAATCCGATCTGCTCGGCCTTGCGTTTGGCGAGGGCGATTCGTATGGCTATCGCCGCAAATCGGGACCGCTGACCCGAGAGATCGCCGCAACGCCCTGAAAGCGTGAACGCCCGGTTGGCCTACGGTCATCGTTCGGTTATTCGCGGATACTCCGCGGGAGCCCGCGGTTCTCCCGGCACAAACCCTGTTGCCGTTTCAATGCATGAATGCGCAGAAGATCGCGGGCTGTTCTATCCTGTGGCGAAGTTTGGATGCGAAGGCACAGCGGCGCTACATCGAGCATGACGAGGAAGTCATGGGAAAAAGCGCCGTGAGATTGAAGCGTTCATGTTTCAGAAAACTGTATTGGCATCCAATCCTGATCCCGCAGGCTCATTCCGGCCTGTTCAGGAAGCCCGTCCGTCAATCGCCCCTCCGCCGGCACGGTCGCGCCTCAGGGGCCGTCCCGATCGTCGATCGCTTCAGGCGGCGCGGCGGTTGGGTTCGGCCTTCGGATTACAAACCGAAAGGCAGGAACCCGTCATGGAAATCGTGATCCTCTCCCTCAAACAGGCCTACGCGAAATACAGGGATCCGGGCAGTGGCGTCGGCGTCGCCCTGATCGCCTGTTCCTCCTACCCCATTCGGGAGAACGCCCTGCCGGAAGTGCCGGATAAGCTGTTCCTGGACTTTGACGACGTGCCCGACGAGCGGCGGCCGCACGCCTTCACGCCCGCCATGGCCGATGCCGCGCGGGTGTTCCTGATGAGCCTCAGGCCCGACCTGCGGACCCTTGCGGTGTGCTGCGACGGGGGCCAGTCCCGCAGCGCCGCGCTGGCCGCGGCAATCCTGCGCGCGCAGGGCGGGCAGGATCAGTGTATCTGGCGTGACGCCCGTTACAGCCCGAATCCGCTGGTATTCAGGCTTCAATGCGACGCGCTGGGCGTGCCGGTTTCCGCGGCCGGCCTCCGATACCGCGTCTGGCGAAACCGGCGGGCCTTCAGCCGTGCGGGGCGGCGGTAACGCGCGCCCCGCGGATCGAGGCAACGGCTCCCTGTTGTCGGGTGATCAGTCCGTCGCCACATCGGCGATCGGTACCCGCATCCATAACACGGATGGTTCGTCCGTCGCGCGCACGTGCGGCCGCGGGCTTCCGCTGAGGCAGTATCGCCTCAGCGGCCCTTTTTTTGGCGCGAACGGATCGTTGACTGGCAGGCGACTGCGTTTCCATCCTTCATGATAGAATGCGACCATACCCGATCCGCAGGAGCCGGAACCCGGCGACGGCCGCGTCCGGAAGCTCCCCCGCAGGCAACCGCACGACGGAAGAAAGGTGAGACCCATATGGATACCATCACGCTCTGGAGAGATCAACGGACTCCTTTCCGCTCTTTTGCCAACGATCACCGCGAGGATGCCGAGGCGGTCGGCGAACGGTTTGGGGAGGTGCTGGACGCCATTCGTCTGGAGATCATGTCCCGTGAGACCAACACGCTCAAACAGCAGATCATCGGGCTGCTGTTCGCGCAGGCCCGTCAGGGCGCCGACTGGCTGAGCCGTCTTGGGCAGGTGACGTCCGTCCGTACCGGCGAGGCGCAGCCCGCCGCGGCAGCGGATTCCGCCTGGTTCTCCGCAGGCAGGTTCCCCGCCCGCCTGTGGGCGGTCGCGCGCAACCCGCTGTTTACGCTGATTGCGCTGGGCGTGATCGTCGTGCTGGCGGTGCTGGATCATTCCTATGTGGCGGCGGGGATCGCCGCGCTGCTCTTCGCGGGCGGCTATCTGACCTACGATCCGTTCCGCAAATCCTCTCCCCTGCCTGCGGCCGCGCCGGAACCCCGCGTGGCGCTCAACGCGGACGCGCTGATGGCGGTGCTGGATGCCCGCATGGAAAGCCTGGGCCATTATCTGGAGGATCTGGCGATCCTCGACGATTCGCAGAAGACGGCCTCGGAAGCGCCCAAGTGGCTGCTGGAAACCGTCCAGCGCATCTGGGAAGCCGGCTTGAACCGCCAGCCGGAGGATTGCATCCACCTGTGCCGCGACCTGCTGGTGCGTTACCGGCTCAGGGCTGTGGATTACGACGGCGCGAACGGCGCGATGTTCCAATGGCTGCGATCTTCGGGCGATACTGCGATGGTATGCCCCGCGATTTGCCGCCTAGACGGCGGCGCGCTCGTGCAGTACGGTCAGGCAATTTCTCCCAACCCGGGCGACATGGGCTCGCCCGCAAACCAACCTGCGGCTGCCCAACAGTAAGGAGGCGAAAACCATGAAACTCGCGCTTGGTTTTGATATCGGAGACGGCGAAAGCTGCGTCACATTGCTCACGGGTACCACCTCGGTCGCGCCCCGCCCGATCCCGCTGGGCGGCGGCAACAGCTTCCTCAGCGCCGTCGCGGTCAGCGACGACGGCAAGATCGTCATCGGCGAAAACGCCGTGATGGACGCTTCCGCCAAACAGAAGCACATCCGCTTCAAGAGCAGGTACCGGGAGGATCGGGACGGCGCGCGCGCCGCCATGGCGCTGTTTGTCAAGGGGATCGTCATCCAGTTGGAAGCGGCGTTGGGCGCCGCCCACCTGCCCGCGCTGGGCAGCGGAAGCTACGTGACGGTCGTGGGCTGCCCCGCCGCGTGGGACCCGGAAACCCGCACGGCATATAAAAAACTGCTGGTCGGGGCGGGCATCGCCCACCCGGTGCTGGTATCGGAATCGCGCGGCGCGCTGATGTACGGCATCCGCTCCAGCGATTTCGGGCTGACATCGCAGATGCTCAACGAAAGCACGCTGATCGTGGATCTGGGCAGTTCCACGCTGGATTACGCCTGGATCACGAAGGACAAGGAAACGGCCGTCAGCGGCGACGCCAGGCTAGGCGGCGGACTGTTTGACGAGTATATGCTCCTTCACTCAATCCAGCGTTCGGAGGACCCGGCCGGGCTGGCCGCCCTGCTGGAGCGCAACCCCGACGCCCACGCGCAGCTTCTGCTGGCCACCCGTCGCCTGAAAGAGAAGTATTTCCTCAATGAGGACGCCTACGCCAAGGACGGCTGCAGCGAGATCGCATACCTCTACGCGGAGGGCCGCAAGCGCGTGGAGTTGAGCCTCAACGGGCAGGACATGTGGCAAAACCTCGCCAACAAGCCCATGCGGGAGCTTGGCAACAATTCCTTCATCTCCTGCCTGCGCAACTCGCTGGCGCAGGTCGGCCAGTTGACCGCCGCCAACCCGCCGCGTTACCTGCTGCTCACGGGCGGCGCATCCCGGATGGCGTTTTTCCGGGACGAGTGCGAACAGGCTTTTCCCAAAACCAAGGTGTTCATGAGCAAGGAGCCGGAGCTCACGATCTCCAAAGGGCTTGCATACTGCGGTTTTGAGGACGCCGCCGCCCGCTCGTGCGCGGAGGAGCTGACCGCCTACGTCAACGGCCCCGCGGTGGAAACCATCGTTCAGGCTCACCTGCCCGGTTTGTACCGGATGCTGGCCGACCGATTGCTTCCGGTGATCGTGAACAACGTGGTTCGACCCAACTACAACAACTGGCGCTTCGGAACCATCGATACCATCGGGCAGATGGAAAGCCGCATCGGGGCCGACGTGGAGCACGAGATGCAGACGCTGGCGGTCAAGCGACTGTTGCAGGATACCTCCGCCCAATGGCTTGCGCCGCTGCTGAGCCAGATCAACGCGGAAATCAGCGCCGTCGGGCAAAAACACAAGCTCCAGCTCAAGGGCATCTCAAGCGCCGATCTGCCTGCGTCCGATGTTCCCGGGAGCGGAATCGCCGCGCCGACTATCGGCACAGGCTTTATCCAGACGACCATCGCCCTGGTGGCAGGCATCGTGGTGGGCGTGCTGTGCGGCGGTGGCGGCACCGCGCTGATCATGAGCGGCCCGGTGGGCTGGATCATCGGTTTCCTGCTGGTGGCCGCGGCGGCCGTTCTGGGGCGCAAGAAGGCCGAATCCATCATCAAGGGCCTCACCATTCCCAAACCGGCGCGCATCGTGTTTACCGAGGGTCAGTTGCTCAATGAGCGCAACGATTCCAAGATGAAGGAAAGCCTCATCCAGAAGCTCCGCGATGAAACGGACATGGGCGAAAAGCTCACCGATTCCATTTCCCGCAAGATCGATCAGGCCATTCGGGACCTGATCGCCACCGAACTGCCCGTGCAGTAACGCCGGGCCGTGCCGGGTAGGCGCGCGGCGCGCGCCCCCGGCACGGAGGCGCGCCGCGCACGTGCGTGATCCGAAAAACGAGGTATGCATTATGAAAATGACTGTCGGCATTGACATCGGTCAGGACGAAAGCAGCGTGGCCTGGCTGGACGGTTCGCCAGACGCTTTGCCCGCGATGATCGCGATCGACGATCCGCTGTGTTTTCGCACGGCCGTCGCCACCGCGCCGGACCGAACCCTCCGCATCGGGGACAGCGCGCTGGCGGAAACGGGCGCTTCCCATCCGGCGGCAGGGTTCCGCAACCGTTTCCCGCAGGGCGGGGATGACGAACGTCAGGCTGCGGCTTTCGCGCGCGGTCTGGTTCAAAAGCTGCAAAACGCCTTCGCGCAGCGGGGCCTGCCGGCCTTAACCGGCGACGCCTACAACGTCGCGGTCGGCTGTCCGTCCGCGTGGACGCGCGAAACCCAAGCCCGGTTTGGCATTCTCCTGCGACAGGCAGGCTTGCCGGCCCCCATGGTGTTTTCGGAATCCCGCGCGGCGCTGCTTTGCTGCCTGAAGGAATCCGGCGCCTCGACAAGCGCGGCGGCGCTCAAGCGTAGCACGCTGATCGTCCATCAGGGCAGCGGATCGCTCGCCATCCACTGGATGCTCAGCCCGCTCGACCTCGCGGCGGACGGCGACCCCGCGCTGGGCGACAGCCTGCTGGCGCAGTGCATCGTGGAGAATGCCATCCGGCAGGACGCAAACCCGGCGGAGCTGCAACGCATCCTCGACAGCCGCGCGGATTTGCGCGCCGAGGTGGCGCGCGCCGTTTCCCGGCTTCAGGAAGCGTATTATCAGAACGAGGAAGCCTATGCGGAAACGCCCTGCGTGCTCAGCGTTACGCTTTACGGGGAAGGCCGACGGCGCGTGGCGCTTTCGATAAGCGGTTCGAGTCTGCGCGAGGCGCTCTATGAACGGCCGCAGAAGGCGCTCAGTGGGCAGACGTTCGTCGGTCGCCTGCGCGAGGTCCTCGCCCGGGTGCAAAAGCTGACGGCGGATTGCAAGCCCGACTGCATCCTGTTTACGGGCGTCGGCTCCCGCCTGCGCGCGCTGCACCGGGAATACCGGGAGGCGTTCCCGGACGCTCAACTGCTGCTCTCTGCCGAACCGGAATTTACCGTCGCCAAAGGGCTGGCGTACTCCGGCCGGGCCGACGCCGCTTCCCGCGCCTGCGCGGACGCGCTGCGGGCTTACGCGCAAAGCGGTGAAGCGGCAGCGTTCCTGCAGGCGGAAACCGCGACGCTGTACCGGGCGCTTTCGGATCAGCTGATACCGCTGATCGTTCGCCGCGATGTGCAGCCCTGCTTCGCCCGCTGGCGGGAAGGCCGGATTGAAACCCTCTCCGGTCTGGAACGTGAGATCAGGGCCCGGCTGCCGATCACCCTGAACAGTCCGGAAGTGAAGGCCCTGATCCGGCAGGTGACCACCGCCTGGGTGCAACCGTTGATCGCCCAGGTTCAGCAACGCGTCAACCAAATCGTGGCGGAGCAGGGCATCGCGCCCGAAGGGCGGCTGAACGCGCCCGGGGGCAATCCGCTGGAAGGCGCGGGCGGCCTGTCCGGACCGGGGATCAGCGTGGGCTTCATCCAGGCCATGATCACGCTGGTGGTCGCCATCGTCGTCGCCACCCTCTGCGGCGGCGCCGGAACCGCGCTGATCGCCACCGGGCCGCTTGGCATCGTCATCGGGTTCGTGCTGGTGCTCGTCGTCGCCTTCATGGGCAAGGGCGCGGCCGAGAAGTTCATCCGGGACGCGAACATACCTGTGCCGCTGCGCAAAATGATCCCGGAGGGCACACTGGTAAAACCCGAAACAATCCATAAGATGAAGGAAAGTTTCCAACAGCAGTTGACCCGGGAAAACGGGATGGTTCGCCAGCTGACCGCCGCGCTTGCCGAAAACCTCGATCAGGAAATCAGGCGCGTCACGGCCAGGCCGTGGCCGCTGGAGTCATCCGGCTTCCCCTCCTAAACGCCTCCCCCGCCCGGCGGTTTCTCCCATGTTTTCGTCGTAAAAGCTCGGCGCAGCAACGTTCGCCTTCGCTTCCGCTCCTTGTTGCGGAGGAAACCGCTCGCGGGTTTGCAAGCATCCATGAAGGGAAATCGGTCAGTCCGGCGTCCGCCGCCCCAGCGTGCGAAACGCCGCGCTCCCGGATAACGGCCGTCCCCGACCGTTGCCGGCCCAAGTCCGGGCTCACCAAACAAACAGGCCGCGCCCCCTGCGTCCGGTACGCAGAGGGCGCGGCCCTGTCTGTTCAGGCCCCGAAAGGGTTCAGATCACCTTGTCGGGGTTGAGAATCCCATGCGGGTCAAAGGCCCGCTTGATGGAACGCATCAGCCGCATCTGCACCGGGCCAAGCTGTCGCGCGAGGTACGCCCGTTTCGCCGACCCGATGCCGTGCTCCCCGCTCACCAGCCCGCCCATTTCGGCCGCTTTGCGGTACATGGCGTCGAACGCCTGCTGAAGCCTGTTTTCAAACACATCGGCCGGCAGGCCGTCGCGGCACAGGTAGATATGGAGATTGCCGTCCCCCGCGTGGCCAAAGCTGGGGATGCGAAGGCCGATGCCCCGCGCCAGTTCCTGCGTGTAGGCGATGAACGCCGCCACTTCGGTGCGGGGCACCACCACGTCGCACTCGTCCATGGCCGTGGTGGAGGCCTTGATCGCTTCCAGAAACGCGCCGCGCGCCTTCCATACGGCGTCTTTGCGCTCCTGCGTGTCCACACGGAACACGTCGCTCGCGCCCAGCCCGATGCAAAGCTCCGCCGCGCGCCGGTACAGAGCGTCCGCGCGCGCTTCGCTGTCCCCGCTGATGGTTAGCAATAGGTATGCCGGGCTGCCGCTGTCCGGGAAGCGCTTGCCCAGATACTCCTCCGCAGCCTCAATCGCTGTGCGTTCCATGAACTCCAGCGCCGTCAGGTCCTCGCCGCTTCGGATCAGCGCGGGGACCGCCTGAATGGCGGTTGCGATATCCGCAAAGGGCACCAACAGCGAGAGGCTCACCGGCGGCAGCGGGATGATTTTCACAATGGCCTTGGTAATTACGCCGAGGGTACCCTCGCTGCCGATGATCAGATCCTTGAGGTCAAAGCCCGAGGAATGCTTGACCATCTTGCCGCCCAGCGTTACGGTTTCCCCGCCGGGGAGCACCACCTCCAGCCCGCGAACCCAGTCGCGGGTTACGCCGTACTTGACCGCCCGCATGCCGCCCGCGTTGGTGGAGATGTTGCCGCCGATGGTCGCGCTTTTCTCCCCGGGGTCTGGCGGGTACAGGTATCCCTTGCCCTCGCAGAAGGCGGTCAGTTCCATCAGCAGCACGCCCGGCTCCACCGTTACGCAGAAGTTGCGCTCATCCAGTTCCAGAATGTGATTCATGCGCAGCGTTTCCAGCAGGATGCCGCCACGAACCGCCACCGCCGCGCCGACCAGCCCTGTGCCGCTTCCGCGGGCGACCACGGGGATGCGGCGCTCGTGGGCGTAGCGCATCACGGTGACCACATCCTGCGCAGACTCGGCCCGCACCAGCACATCCGGCATGCCGGAAACGCCGCTCAGCTCGTCGTGCGCGTAGTCCTCGCTCAGCGCGGAAGCTGGCGTCACCTTATGGCTGCCCAGTTGCCCGGCAAGGTACGCGATATCCGCCGCGTCCGCGCGGCAAAACGTCTCCTCATCCAATCTGGCACGCCTCCTCCGCATGAAGCCTGATTTTTTCCAGCAGCATGGGCACCACGGCGTACAGATCGCCCACCATGCCCACCTGCGCCGCCTCAAAGATGGGAGCATCCGGATCGTTGTTGATTGCCAGCACGGTTTCCGCGCCCCGGATGGCGGCCGTAAACTGCACCGCGCCCGAAACGCCCAGCGTTACCAGAAGCCGCGGCGCGATGGTACGCCCCGACAGCCCCACCTGCCGTTTGGGGTTGAACCAGCCGTTTTCCACCAGCGGCCGCGTGCAGGCCAGTTGCGCGCCCAACGCGTCCGCGAGCTTCTGCGCCAGCGCCAGGTCGCGCTGGCTTTTGATGCCGCGCCCGACCACCACCACCGCGTCCGCATCGGTGATATCCGCCTCGACATCCTTTGGGCGATGTTCCAGAACGGTCGTCCCGCACCGCAAGCGCTCCGGTTCGATCGCCATGGGCTGGATCCGCCCGTGCGGCGCTTCCGGGCAGGGGGTGGGAAACACCTTGTAGCGGACGGTGCAAAATTGCGGCCTGTGTTTGGGGGTGATGATCTGCGCCATGATGTTGCCGCCAAACGCCGGGCGTATCTGCACCAGATCGCCGTTTGGCTTCATCTCCAGGCGGGTGCAGTCCGCCGTAAGCCCCGTAGCGAAACGCGCGGCCACGCGCGGCGCCAGCGAACGCCCCAGGTTGGTAGCCCCCACCAGCACAGCGGAAGGCTTCACCCTGCGAATCATATCCTCGAAGACGGCGGCGTAGGGCAGCACACGGAAGTCAGAAAGCAACGGATCATCATACACATAAACGGTATCCGCCCCGAAATGCAGCAGGCGCCGGGCCTGTTCCCCCATGCCATGGCCAATCAGCAGGGCGTACACGGGGGCGCGCACCACTCCCGCCAGTTGGCGCGCCTTGCCCAGCAGTTCCGGCACCACCGGGGCAATCTCTCCCCGCACCTGCTGGGCGTAAACGGCGATCCCGTTCCAGTCGGAAAGGTCGGCGGGTTGCTGTGCAACCTCGTCCTCCACGATTTCCATGACGCCGGCGGGGCCGCGTTTGACGCACAGCCGGCACATTTTGCAGGCCGCGTTGATCTCCAGGCGGCCGTTCTCCATGCTCAGCGCCCCGAACGGGCACAGTTGGATCAACGCCGCCGCCGTCTGCGGCGACAGCATCTCCTGATGAATCTGCAAGGCGGGCATAGCGTCCTCCCTTAAATATACTTTCGGGCGGCCAGCAGCGCGTAAGCCTGATCCGCGATCTGCTCCGCCGTGCCGGTCCAGTAAACGCGACCGGTTTGGGCCTCGGGTGGGAAAATCCGCTCCACCTGCGTAGGCGAACCCGATAGCCCGTACAGGCGCGGATCGTCCGCCGCCAAATCGCCGAGCGTTCGAACGGTGATCTGCTGTTCATCCATCGTCAGGCTGCGCCGGTAACTGGGCAGGCGCGGCGTGTTGATATCCTTTTCGACGGTCAGCAGGCAGGGGAACGGAATCCGCTGGACCAGCGTCCCTTCGCCCATGTTGATCTCGGCGACCACCGCCTGCGAATCGGCGGTCAGCCGCTGCACATAGCTTGCGTGCTCGATGCCCAGCAGTTCGGCCACCTCCGGCCCCACCTGCGCGGTATCGCCGTCGGTCGTCTGCTTGCCGCACAGGATCAGATCATACCGCCCGCAGGCGAGGATTCCGGCGCAAAGCGCGCGGGCGGTCGCCAATACGTCCGAGCCGGCAAACCGCCGGTCGGTCAGCAGATACCCGGCGTCCGCGCCGATGTGGAGCGCCTCCAGCAGCGCGGCTTTCGCCTGCGGCGGCCCCATGCTGATCACATCCACGCGGCCGTCCGTTTCCTCCCGGAGTTTCAGCGCCGCCTCCAGCGCATACAGGTCGTAGGGGTTGATTTTGGCGGCCGAACCGTCACGTTTTAATACGCCGGTGCGCTCGTCCACTTCCACCTGGCTTGTGGCGGGCACCTGCTTGATGCAGACCATGATATGCAAGGCGACAGCCTCCGTTTTTGCGTTTATTCGTAAGGGTAGCCGAGCCCATCCAGCAGGCCCTTGAGGTAACCGACGGCAAAAAGCCGTCCGACGCTGGCATAGCCGGGGGCCGTGTTTTCCTCGCCGGCCATGGTGGGCACGTGGTCCACGCGCACCGGCCCGTGGAAACCGACATCCCGGTACGCGCGCAGCGCCGCGGCCATATCCGTTTGCCCGTTGTCGTGGAAGGTTTCCCGGAAGTGATCGCGGCTGCCGGCCACATCCCGAAAGTGAATAAAAAACAGCTTGCCGGCCTTGCCGAACTCGCGGATGGTCCCCTCCACGTCCGCCCCCATGGCGCTGTACGTACCCTGGCAGAAGGTGACGCCCAGCATGGGGCTTGGCGTGATGGCGAGCGCGCGGCGGATGTTTTCCGGTGAAATCAGCACGCGCGCCACCCCCATGAGGGTCGGCACCGGCGGGTCGTCCGGGTGCAGGGCAATGCGCACGCCGTAGCGTTCCGCCTCGGGGATCACGGCCTTGAGAAAATAGGTCAGGTTATCCCACACCTGCTGTTGCGAGAGGTTGCCCCGCGTCTCCCCCTGCGCCGCGCGCGCGTCAAAGCCGGTGACCAGCGCGCCTCCGCGCTCGCGGATGGCGTTGTCGGTGCGGTACCAGCCGACGCACGCCATAAAATTCGTGCAGATGGTGGTGATGCCGGTGCCCCGCATCGCGGCCATCATGGCGATGACGCGTTCGATGCTCCGGTCGCGCAGCGCGTCGCCGGTTTTGATGTGATCGTGAAGGCGGTTGGGCATCGGCTCAACCACCAGCGGGGTGAGCCCGCGGGCCGTGTAACGTCCGATCAGCGTTTGCCAGTGCGCCGGATCGGTTTCGTCAAACGCGGAATCCTCCGGCAGGCGGATTACCGCGTGGCGCACGCCGGCCTGCAGGGCATACTCCCATTGCAGGCTTGGGTCGGGCAGCAGATAGTCGGTCAGGATCATCGGGCGTTCTCCTTTCGGTCGGGCAACCGGTACGCGGGCGATCTGCACGCGCGTTTCTCAGGTTGTCGGCAAGGCGGCTTTCGCGTAGGCGGTCAATGCCGCCGCTGCGAATCGGACGGTTACGGCGCGGCGCTCAGCCGTCACCGGTATGGCTAGCGTGATCCTTCGCGCAGGCTTCCCAAAACGGCTCGCAGGGCAGGACGGCCGCCTGAAGGGCAGCGTGGTGTCCCATACAACCGCGTATGGCGAACCACACGTTCTTCCCAAACGGTTTGACAATGGACGCGGCGGTTTCTTCCCGACGCGTCGCGCGCCGCAGGGCCGCTTGCATGCGTGTGCCGAAACCCCGCGCTCCGTCAGCGTACCGTTTGCAGCGCGTGCAACACGGTTTCCCGTTGCGCATCGTTCACCTGTACGTGCGCGAGCACCTGATCGGCGAAACGCTCAAAATCGGGACCGGCCAGCGCCGGCGACAGCTGCGAAAGCCGCACCGGAACGTCCATGGCAACAAGCAGCTCACGCCTGCGCGCAACCGTCGGCTCGTCGGCTCCGTTGGCCGTCATTTGCGCCAGCACGCCCACGGCGACCGCTTCGCCGTGCAGCCATTGTTCCGGCGGGAACCAGACGCCGCGCAACGCCTCGTTGACCGCGTGCGCGATGGCGAAGCGCGCGCCGCCGCGCCCGCCGTAACCGCCCAACCCGCTCACCACGCCCGTGCAGGCGATGGCGCAGCATACGGCGTCATCCAGCGCGGGGGTAATTTCTCCCCGGCGGGCGCTTTCCACAGCGTCCAGCGCGCAGGCTTCCAAACGCTCGTCTTCCGCTTGGGCCAGCCGAAGCCCGAGATACTTCCCCAGCGGCAACGCGCTCACTTGGTCGGGTTGCGTCATGGAAGCGTACTCGCAGGCTTTTGCCATGGCGTCCGCCAAACCGGCGGCCAGATAGCGTGCCGGCGCGCGTGCGATAACGTCCGTATCTGTGAACACGCCGTCCACTTCGTGTGTGAAGAACCGGATGCCCTGATGCGCGCCATCCGCGCGGTACATCACGCTCAGCGGCGCGTAGGCCGCGCAGGTCGCGGCAATGGTGGGCACTGTGAACACCGGAAGGTGCGCTTCGTCCGCTACCGCCTTGGCAATGTCCAGCACGCGCCCGCCGCCGATCCCAACTACGCAATCCGCGCCGGCCTCGCGTGCCAGCGCCGTGTGATGCGCAACCGCGGCGTCGGTGCAGCAGCCCTCACAGAAAACCGGCTCATCCCCCGCCAGGGGGCTCAACAACAGCCACAGCGGGTCTCGAACCGCCGCGAAGGCCCGCGGCCCCGCCAGCGTCAGCGCCCGGGTCAAACCTTTCGCGCGGAGGGCCGGAACCACTTCCAGCAGCGCGCCCTTGCCTTGCACGTAACCGCCGCACCCGGCCAGCAGTCTGTTCATACGCTCAGCTCCACAGCCTGTCGTTGGACCACTCGGCATCCCACTGGGCCGTCGGTTCCCACATGCCGGGAATGTCGGGGTGAAGGTGCGCGGCGATCAGCTCCTCGTTGAGCGCCTCGATGCCCAGGCCCGGCGCTTCCGGCACGGCGATGAAGCCGCTTTGCACAAGGGGGTTGGGCAGGCCCGTGACCAGATCGTTCCACCAGGGC
>JAAYUF010000144.1 GCA_012517815.1 Clostridiales bacterium | reverse complement strand
TAGCCAGCCGCGCGCGCGGCTTCCAGCGCCTCAAAGCTCAGCAGATAATCGGCGTTGCCCATGGCCACCAGCGGCGCGTGGACGTTCTCGCCCACGCGCACATGGGTGATCACGCTGCCGCCGCGCTGGCTCATGCCGTGCACTTCGCTTACCTTGACGCCAAGCCCGCGGGTCAGCGCCAGTTTGCCCAGAATCTTGCTGGCCAGCAGCGTGCCCTGCCCGCCGACGCCAACGATTACCAGATCAAACACCGGCTGGCTCATTCCGGCCGCCTCCCTTCCCTGATGGCGTGAAAGGCGCATACCTGCGCGCACATCCCGCAGCCGATGCACAGCGCGGGGTTGATGACCACCTGCTTTTCGCGGCGCTCAATGGCCGGGCAGGAGAGTTTCAGGCAGGCGCCGCAGTTTTTGCAGCCCTCGATCACATAGGGCGGAACCGTGGTTTTTTCCAGCAGCGCGCAGGGTCTTTTGGCGATGATCACGCTCACGGCGTCCCGCGCGGTTTCTTCCCGCAACACCTGCTCCAGCGCTTTGAGCTCGAAGGGGTCCACCACCCGCACATGCTCCACGCCGCAGGCGCGGCAAAGCTGTTCCAGATCGACCGCCGGCGCGGCTTCCCCGTGGATTTCCCTGCCGGAAGCCGGGTTTTGCTGGTGGCCGGTCATGCCGGTAATGCGGTTGTCCAGAATGAGCACGGTGATGGCTTCCCGGTTATACACCGCGTCCACCAGCGAGGTGATGCCGCTGTGCAGGAAGGTGCTATCCCCCAGCACCGCGACGGTGCCACGGGAAAACTCCTTTCCCTGCGCGCGTTCCGCGCCGCCGGCCATGCCGATGCTGGCGCCCATGCACAGGCACGCGTCCATGGCGGAAAGCGGCGGCAGCGCAGCCAGCGTGTAGCAGCCGATATCGCCCATCACCCGCAGGCCCAGGCGGTTGAGCTCGTAGAACACGCCGCGGTGCGGGCAGCCCGGGCAAAGCACGGGCGGCCGGGCGGGCAGGTCCTCCGGGCCGGCTTCGGGCATGGGCGTGCCCAGCACGGCGCTACGGATGCGCTCCACGCTCAGTTCCCCCTGCAAACCCGTATACTTTTTACCTTCGCAGGCGATGCCCGCAGCTTTGATGTCTTTCTCGATCAGGCCTTCCAGTTCCTCCATCACAATCAGCTGATCCACCTTGGAGGCGAAACTGGCGATCAGCTTCATGGGCAGCGGGTACACCATGCCCAGCTTCAGCGTGCTGGCGTTGGGGAGCGCGTCGCGCACATACTGGTAACTCGCCCCGCTGGTGATGACGCCCATGGCGGTATCCCGGAGCTTGACAACGTTCACGGGCATCTGGTTGGCGGCCTCGGCCAAAAACGCCTCCCGCTTTTCCACCTGCACGTGGCGCTTGCGGGCCATGCCGGGCATCATCACGTACTTCATGGGGTCCTTGCGGTAGGGCTTCACATCGATCTCGTCCCGTTCCCCAACCGCCACGACGCTCCTCGCGTGGGAAATGCGGGTGGTCAGGCGGATGAACACCGGGGTGTCCAGCTCCTCGCTCAGCTGGAAAGCCAGCTTGGTAAAATCACGGCATTCCTGGCTGTCCGCAGGCTCCAGCATCGGGATGTGCGCGGCGCGCGCGTAATAGCGGCTGTCCTGCTCGTTCTGGCTGGAATGCATGGCCGGATCATCCGCGCAGCAGAGGACCAGCCCGCCGTTGACGCCGGTATAGGCCGCCGTAAAAATCGGATCGGCCGCCACGTTTACGCCCACGTGCTTCATGCAGGTCATCGCGCGCGCGCCGGCCATGGCGGCGCCAAAGGTCACTTCCGTAGCGACCTTTTCGTTGGGCGCCCACTGGACGTTGACCTCCGGGTAGCGCGCCAAGGCTTCGGTAATCTCGGTGCTGGGGGTGCCCGGGTAACTGCTGACCACGCGCACGCCCGCTTCCCACGCGCCCTGCGCGACGGCTTCGTTGCCCAGCATCAGTCGCGCGTCGTTTTGCGGCGCGCCCATTTCTTCGGCGGTAATCAGTTTGTTCTTCTCCATCGTTCGCGTCCTCTCGCATCCTAGCGCCGCCATGCCACGATTTTGAATTTGTCGCCCGGTGGACATGCCGGCGTATGCAGAGATCGGTTCGTTCGCCGGAAACCGCGAAAACGAACCGACCCATAATCGCAATGATTATACCATTATCGCCCCGGATTGAAAAGTACTCGGATTGTTCTTTTACCCGCAGGCTTTCGCCGCTGCCGCCGGAGCCGATCGTCCCGAGAGATGGCATGCGTCGGCGTATCCCGCCGGCGAGGTATGCGGTTCGCCGGATCCCGTCGGTAACTCTTGCGAAGGCGCAGACGGCCTCGCGCCGCGTGCGGAGGCGCTTGAGCGGCCGTTTTCAAGCGCGGTTCCCCGGTTGCGTTGGGGCATAAACGCGGCATGCGCCCCCTGATTGAGCAGGCTGGTCGGCGCGACATCGGGGGTTTGCCCGGTTCCCGGCCGACCTGTCGGTTTCCGGGTACGTTAAAGGCGCAGGACTTGCGTCCTGCGCCTGGATTTGTCTGGCGACTATTCCACGGAGAAAGGCATCAAGGCGATGGCACGGGCGCGCTTGATGGCTTCGGAGAGCTGGCGCTGATGCTTGGCGCAGTTGCCGCTCATCCGGCGGGGCATGATCTTGCCACGCTCGTTGACAAAACGACGCAGACGGTTGACATCCTTGTAATCGATGTATTCGATCTTATCCACGCAGAAGCTGCACACCTTGCGGCGGGGCTTTCGGCCGCGCGGACGAGGCCTTCTTTCGGAGCGATCCTCGGACATTGGCGAAACCTCCTTCTTACTAACCTGATGTTTCCGATGCTGACGGAGCATCCTTTGCCGATCCCGTTCCTCCGTCGCCCGTTCCTCCTGGGGCATTGCCTGCCTGAGGGTGCAACGGGCATCGGGACGAACCGGTCAACGGCGATAAACGTCGACTCAGCTTTTCCTAAAACGGCAAATCTTCGTCGTCCACCTCAGTGAAGCCCGTATCCTTGGGCGCGGCACCGCTGTTGGTTGCGTGTGCCGGAGCCGGGCCGCCAGCCTGTTCGTCCTGCCTGGAGGAGAGGAATTCCACATCCTCGGCGCGGACTTCCAGGGTAAAGCGGGTTCCGGTTCCGTCCTTTGGCTCGTAGCTGCTGACCGACACGGGGCCTACCACGGCTACTTTACGGCCTTTGGCCAGAAAACGCTGACAGTTGTCGCCCAGTTTATCCCAGGCCGACACGCGGAAAAAATCCGCTTCCGGCTGGTTGCTGTTCTGGGACGAACGGCGGCGGTTCACGGCGACGGTAAACGAGCAAACGGTGCTGCCCGTGGAGATCGTACGCGTTTCCGGATCGCGCGTCAGGTTGCCGATAATGGTGAGCTTATTCATCGAACATTTTCCCCCTTATTCGGCAGGAGTCGCCGGCGTGGCCTCCGCGCTGGGCGCTTCGGGAGCCGCCTCGGGAGCTTCGGCAGTTTCAGGCGCGGCCATGGGCACAACAGTGCGCACGGGACGCGGCTTGACGCTCTGCTTCTTCTCCTCCAGCTTGATGATCAGGTAGCGGAGAATCTTGTCGTTGATCTCGAGATTGCGCTCAATCTCCTTGGGCAGGTTGCCGTTGGCCTTGAAGGTCACCAGCACGTACCAGCCTTCCCACATGTCGTTGATGGCATAGGCAAGGCGGCGTTTGCCCCAGGTTTCATCGACCTTCTCGATTTCGCCGCCGTTGCTGCGGATCAGCTCGGCAAACTTCTCGATCAGTTCCTTACGGGCGGATTCCTCCACCCCGGTGTCGATGATGTAGGTCAGTTCGTACCTATTCATTACGTTTCACCTCCTCTTGGACGTATGGCGCCGCGACGTTAGCGCGGCGCAAGGATGTGCCGATTTAGTATTATATCAACATATTGCCCGCAAAGCAAGCGTTTGTTTGCGTGTTTCGTGAAGTTTTTCCAATCGCCCGCGCCACCCAACGCATGGCCCAGGCGTCGCGGCCGACGTTCCGCCGGAGCACGCGCCCTCCGACAGCCCCCCGCGTCGCAAGCGGATTGCATTTTCGGGCGTTTTGCTGTACACTGGTCATGGGAACATCTCGTAAGGGAGGATGAGCGTATGAAGCTGATAGTCGCCATCGTGCAGGACGAGGATGCGTCTCGGTTGATCAGCGAACTGATGTCAGAAAACTTCGGCGTTACCAAGCTGGCAACCACAGGCGGATTTCTCCGTGCGGGTAACACGACGCTTCTGGTGGGCGTAGAGGACGACCGTTTCACCGCGGCGATGGAAATCATCGAGAAGGTTTGCAAAAGCCGCAAGCAGATCGCCGCGTCCCCCGTATCCATGGTGGGCGTGCCCGGCGCGTATACGCCATACCCCATCGAAGTGGTGGTCGGGGGAGCAACCATTTTTGTGTTGACAGTCGACCAGTTTATCAAGCTCTAGGAGGGAGAGGACGCTCGTTTTGTCCAACGGCACAACCGGCGCGGGCGTCCTGCCTGCGTTTGTGGATTACGCGGAACTGGGCGGCGGGTACGCGCTCATGGCCGGGCAGGTGCATAACCGCCGCCTTGTGCACGCTTATCTTTTTGCAGGCCCGAAGGGCGTAGGCAAACGAACCTTCGCCCTGTTCCTCACAGCGTCGCTGTTCTGCGAATCGCCCGATAAGCCCTGCGGAACCTGCGAGGCCTGCCGGCGCGTGTTTACGGGCAACGAACCGGACGTGCTGGAGCTGGCCTCCACGGAAGACCGCGCCATTTCCATTGAGCGCGCGCGGGAAATCATCGCGCGCATTTCGCAGCATTCCTTCGGAACCGGGCCGCGCGTCGTGCTGGTGGAACCTTTCGAACGCCTGACCCCTCCGGCGCAGAACTGTCTGCTCAAGTCGCTGGAGGAACCGCCCGCCGACGTGATCTTTTTTTTGCTGGCGCACGAGCCTTCGGCGTTGCTGGGCACCATCGCCTCCCGCTGCGCGGTGGTCAAGCTGCCCCCGTGGCCGGATGCCGTTCTCCGGCGCGCGCTGCAAAACCTCGGCTACCCTGTCCAGCGCGTGGATGCCGCGCTGCCCCGGGCGGGCGGCAACATCGGCGCGGCGCTATCCATTTTGGAGGATGCGCAGGGCGAAGGCGAACTCGTCTCGCTGGTACGTCGGGCGCTTTCCGCCTCCAGCGATGCGGAAATGGTCGCGCTCAGCACCGGGCTTAAGGATGACCGCGGCGGCGCCGACGTCGCGCTGACGGCGCTGGAGCAGGCTTTTCACCAGGCGTTGCTGGCGCGCACCGGCGTGCTGCCCGCCGCGTCCGTGAGCGATCCGCTGATCCGTGACTGGGCGGCCGGCGCAACGACCGAAACGCTTTCCGCTTTGCTCGCTGCCGTTTTCGAAACCCGAAAGCGGCGGCAAAGTCAGGTTAACTGGCAGGCGAGCATCGACCGCCTGCTGATGAAGATATTGGAGGCAAAAACCAGATGGCAACCATTATAGGCGTCCGTTTTAAAAACGCCGGCAAGCTATACTACTTCGATCCGGGCGAACTGTGGCCGGTGCCCGGCAATTTCGTGATCGTGGAAACCGCCCGCGGCATGGAGTACGGGCAGGTGATCACCGGCGTGCGCGAGGTCAGCGACGATCTGATCACCCCGCCGCTTCGCGCCATTCTGCGCATCGCCAACGAGCGGGACGCAGCCCACGCGGAGGACAACGCCAGGTTTGAAAAGGAAGCCTACCAGATCTGCCTGCGCAAGATTGAGGAGCACAGGCTGGACATGAAACTGGTGGGCGTCGAGCAGACGTTTGACAACGCCAAACTTCTGTTCTACTTTACCGCCAACGGGCGCGTGGACTTCCGCTCGCTGGTCAAGGACCTGGCCTCGGTGTTTCGCACACGCATTGAGCTTCGGCAGATCGGCGTGCGGGACGAAGCCAAAATGCTGGGCGGGCTTGGCCCGTGCGGCCGCCCGATCTGCTGCGGTTCGTTCCTGGGCGATTTTCAGCCCGTGTCCATCAAGATGGCGAAGGAACAGAACCTGTCCCTCAACCCCACAAAGATTTCGGGGGTCTGCGGCCGCCTGATGTGCTGCCTCAAGTACGATGAGGACCATTACGAGCAGACGCGCCGCAACATGCCCAAACTCGGCAAGGACGTGGAAACAGCCGAAGGCTACGGCACGGTCATCGACCTGAACGTGCTTAAGGAAACCGTTACCGTGCGCGTACGCAAGGGCGACAATTCGGAGATCAAGACCTTCCCGGTCGCCGAAGTACGCTGGTTCAAACCCCCCGTGCAGCCGGTTCCCAAACCGCAGGAGCAGGAAAAAAGCAGCCGCAAGCCGCCGCGCAAGCCGGATGCGCCCGCCGGGCGGAGCCAGCCGGCCGAACCCTTCGCCTATGCCGAGCCGGAGACGGTCGAGGAAGACCCTTTGGCCGTGCTGGATGAGGACGTTGGTGTGGGGCTGGACGAACCGGTCTACGAAACCGAACCGCTCACCCAGGAATTGGAGGAGCACGCGGGCGTGCCGGACTGGAAGCAGGCGGTGGCCGACGCCCTGCGCAGAGCGCAGGATTCCGGCCGTTGAGTATTGCAAAGCGGGCTATCGCGTGTTATCATGGGTACAAGCGTCTGGCGCTTGGCGCGTGGACGTGCAATTCTCAGTGGAGGTGACAGGCCTTGGCATACAAAATCACCGATGAATGCATCAGCTGCGGTGCTTGCGCGTCCGAATGCCCCGTGGATGCGATTTCCGAGGGGGACGGCAAATACGTGATCGATGCGGACAAGTGCATCGAGTGCGGCGCGTGCGCGGATACGTGCCCGGTTGGCGCTCCTGTTCAGGAGTAAGCCGTGAACGGTAAAAAGCGTCGGGCTTCAGCCCGGCGCTT
>JAAYUF010000143.1 GCA_012517815.1 Clostridiales bacterium | reverse complement strand
CTGGTCATCGGCATCATGATCATCCCGCTGGCCATAACCCCCACCATCGCCGGGCAGATGTGGAAACTGATGCTCAACGCCGAGTACGGGCTGGTCAACTATGTGCTGGACGGGCTGTTTGGCGTCAGGGTAACGTGGCTGAGCTCAAGCATGGCGTTTTGGTCCATCCTGATGGTGGATGTGTGGCAGTTTGTGCCTTTTGTGGCGCTGATTCTCTACGCGGGGCTGCGCTCGCTGCCCAGCGAACCGTACGAGTCCGCGATGATCGACGGCGCGGGCAGGCTTCGGATGCTGCGCAGCATCACGCTGCCCATGATGAAAAAGCTGATCTACCTGGCGGTGCTTTTACGCGCGGTGGACGCGCTCAAGCTGTTTGATACGGCGTTCGTCCTCACGCAGGGCGGGCCGGGCAACGCGACCGAGTTTTTAAGCCTGCACGTATACCGGCTGGTCAACGCGCAAAACGGCCTGATCGGCCGCGGCGCGGCGGTGGCGATGGTGCTGCTCATCCTGGTGACGGTAGTGAGCAACGTGCTGATCCGCCTGCAGCGAAGGGAGACGAACTGACGATGCATACCGGTGGCTACAAACGGCGCAGGAAAATCGCCAGGGTGCTGGTGGCGCTCGCGCTGGCGGCGCTGTGCCTGTACTTCCTGAGCCCCTTTCTGTGGATGGTGTCGGTGAGCTTCCGCAACAAGGCGGATGTGTTTGACCCCGGCAACCTGTTCAAGAGCTTTACCACCGCCAACTATGAAACCATTTTCCGGGACAACACCATGCGCCTGTTCCTAAACAGCGCCATCATTGCCGTGAGCAGCACGGCCATATCGCTGGTGTTTGGCTCGCTGGCGGCCTACGGTTTCGCCCGCTTCAACTGGCGCAAGCGGGAGGGCCGCGCCTTCTGGGTGTTAAGCCAGCGGTTTTTGCCCGCGATGGCGGTCATCGTGCCCTACTTCATGCTGGCGAGCCTGTTTCGGGTGCTGGATACGCACCTGCTGCTCATCATCTGCTACACCACCTTCAACCTGCCCTTCGCCACCTGGATGATGCGCGGCTTTATCGAAGACCTGCCCATCGAGCTGGAGGAAGCCGCCATGGTGGACGGCTGCACGCAGTTGCGCATCCTGCGGCAGATCGTGCTGCCGCTGGTGCTGCCGGGCATGGTGGCCACCGCGATCTTTTGCATGATCAACTCCTGGAATGAGTTTGTCTTTGCGAATTTCCTGACCACCATCAACGCCAAGACCATGCCCACCAGCGTGATGACGTACCTGTCCGTGTCGGGGGTCAAATGGGGCGAAATGGCGGCGACGGGCACGCTGGCGGTGCTGCCGGTGCTGGTGTTTGCCATCGGCGTGCAAAAATACATGATACGCGGCCTAACCTTCGGCTCGGTCAAGGGCTGAGGCGTGAATCGAATAACAGGAGGCAGTGTTATGGACAAAGTAAAAATCGCAATCGTGGGCGCGGGCATCTGGGGCGAAAACCACGCGAGCATCTATCAGGCCCATCCGTTTGCCGAAACCGTGGCCATCTGCGACCAGAACGAGGCCAAGGCGCGCGAGGTGGCGGGCCGGGCGGGCGTTGGGCAGGTGTACACGGATTACCGGCGGATGTTTGAACAGTCGGGCTGCGATGCCGTCGCCATCGTGACGCCGGATTTTCTGCACGGCGATATCGCCGTGGCCGCCGCGGAGTACGGCAAGCATATGCTCATTGAAAAACCGCTGGCAACCAACCGGGAGGACGTGCTGCGCATCGTGGGCGCCGTGCGCGCCAACGGCGTGCGCGCCATGGTGGACCTGCACAACCGCTGGAGTCCGCCTTTCCACGCTGCCAAGCAGGCGGCGGAGCGCGGCGAGCTGGGCGAGGTGTACAGCGGCTATTTCCGCCTGAACGACGTCAAGTGGGTGGCCACCGACATGCTCCCCTGGGCGGCCCAGTCCTCCATCCTGTGGTTTTTGGGCAGCCACAGCGTGGATACGCTGAGCTGGATGATGAACAGCCGCGTCCGGCGCGTATACTGCGTAAGCCGCGAGGGGATCCTCCGGGAAATGGGCGTGGATACGGTGGACGAGTACCTGACCACGCTGGAGTTTGAAAACGGCTGCGTCGCGCAGATGGAGAACGGCTGGATCACGCCCAACGCCAACCCCTGCGTGAACGATATCAAGTTTAGCCTGCTGGGCACCAAGGGCATGGTGGCGATCGACGCCTCCAACCACAACCTGGTGCAGCTCTACACCGACGAGAAGGTGACCGTGCCGGATGTGATTGTGCAAAACAGCATCTTCGGCCAGCCCAAGGGCTTCGCGTTTGAGAGCATCCGCAGCTTTGTGGATTGCCTGCGCACGGGCGAGCCCTTCCATGTTTCGCTGGAGGACGCGGCCCGCGCCAGCCTGGTGATCCTGTCGATCTTCCAATCCGCCAAGACCCGCACGCCGGTGGATGTGGATTACAGCGGGCTGTAAGGGGGCAGGTTCCGGCCCGGCGAAAACGGCCGAAGCCCAAAGCGCGCCGGGCGGCCGATCCGTACCGGGGCGGCCGGCGGCAAAATGATCCCGCGCCCCGGCAGGGAACGCGGGACAGCCTGCCTCCCATTACCCCCGGCAAAGCGGAACCGGGTTCAGGGGGAAAGCCTGATGCGAAAGCGTTTTGCCAAAGCGAGCGAGCCGCCCGAAGGGTTATGGGGCAAGCGGCGCCGCGCGCGGCATGGTTTTTGACGGTCCGTGGCCCGTCGCTTCCAAAGAAGCGGCGGGCCTTTGCCGTGCCTGCCAACCCGCGGGTCGTCACGTCCGCGGCAGGCGCTCCTCCTTGCGGCGCAGGAACTGATCAAACCGCGCCAGATCGTAATTGATCACCAGCTCGTCGGGGAAATTCGCCTCGCGCAGCAGGGGCAGCACGAGTGCCACATTAGCGACGTCGGCCATGAAATGCGCGTCGCTGCTGAGGAGCACGGGATAGTCGCGCTGCCTGCACAGCCTGAGCAGGGTGAGGCTGTTATGGACGGAATCCTTGCGGCCGGGGCTGCGCAACGCGTTGTTGTTGATTTCCAAAAGCACGTCGTGCCGTGCGGCGGCGTCCACCACGGCCTTGTAATCCAGCGGGCAGTTGCCGTCGTCCGGGTGGCTGATGATGTGCACGTAGGGGTTTTGGATCGCGCCCAGCACCGCGGCCGTGTTCTGCGCCATCGTACCGAAGCGGTAGCACTGGCTGTGGATGCCCGCGATGCGCAGGTCGATGCGCTTCATGTAATACTCGGACAGGTCCAGCGTGCCCTCGTAATCCACGATGTTGATCTCCGCGCCCAGCAGCAGCCGGACGCCTTCCCACCGGCGCGGGACGACGGAAAAGTTGACGAAGTAGAAATCGTCGCACGTGCCGGGGATGCCGCTGGTGTGCTCGGTGATCCCCAGCAGGGCAAGCCCCTTGTCCCGCGCGGCGCGGCACATTTCCGCGATGGTGCCGTAGGCGTGCCCGCTGGCGAGGGTATGGGTGTGTACGTCCAGTTGCATGGCCATGAGTGGCGATCCCTCCTGTTCCGGGGATAGTATAGCGCCCGCGCCCGGTTTGCACAAGGGGCCCGGGCGGGGCTCGCGCCGCGCGGATCCCTGAAGGCGAGAATCCGGCGCGTCCCGGGCGAGGCTCGGCCGGCGCCGTTGCGTGGCGCTTCCGCGGCGGGCGCGCCCGGTTTTTACAAGAGCCCGCGCACGTTGGGCGCGGGCAAACGCAGCGTGAGACGGCCTGAATTCGCCGCGAGGGGACGCGCTTGCGCGTGCGCGGGCAAACGCCGCGTGAAATGGCCTGAATTCGCCGCGGAAGCAGCGCG
>JAAYUF010000142.1 GCA_012517815.1 Clostridiales bacterium | reverse complement strand
CGCGGCAGCCTGGCCGGGCAAGCGCGGGAAGCCCCGCCGGCGATCCTGCGCGCCGCAGGCCGCGCCGCCGACCGCCGTGAGGCTTTGCCGCCGCGAACCCGACGGCGAAAGGGGCGTGCGGTTGTCGCCGCGTCCGACGGGCAAGCGCGGGAAGCCCCGCCGGTGATCCTGCGCGCCGCAGGCCGCGCCGCCGACCGCCGTGAGGCTTTGCCGCCGCGAACCCGACGGCGAAAGGGGCGTGCGGTTCCCGATCCGCTCCCAACCCGGCCCCCAACGGCATATTCTGGTTCGCCGCGCCGCGGGTCCCCGCCGCGCGGCTGTTTTCGTCCGCCCGGGAGCGTTCCCGAACGTTCGGATATTCCAAACGATACATCACAAGAACAAGATAATGTTCGGGATCATGATTGACACCGAATCCGATCTCGGCTATAATGAACATTGTTACGCCTGACTTCCGGCTTGAAAAACAAGGAAGAAAGCGAGCCAACAACCCGGCGGCCTGTGAAGCCCGTACTCTGCCGAACTGAAAACACGAACAAAACTGCCTACGGCGGAACAAACCCGCCGACGGAACGGAGGAATGGCCCTTCCATGAAAAAAGTCGCGGTGATCATGGGCTCGGACAGCGACCTGCCCATCCTCAAACCCTGTTTCGAACAGCTCCGGGCGCTGGATATCCCTTTTGAGGCGCACGTGTACAGCGCCCACCGCACCCCCGACGAGGCGGCCGCCTTCGCGGCGGCGGCGGCGGATCGCGGCTTTGGCGCGATCATCGCGGCGGCGGGCAAGGCCGCGCACCTGGCGGGCGCGCTCGCGGCGCGCACGGTGCTGCCGGTGATCGGCATCCCGGTCAAGTCCTCCACGCTGGACGGGCTGGACGCGCTGCTTTCCACCGTGCAGATGCCCGCGGGCCTGCCGGTGGCGACCGTTGCCATCGACGGCGCGGCCAACGCCGCCATTCTGGCCGCGCAGATCATCGCCGTGGAAGACGCCGAGCTGCGCGGGAAACTCCTTTCCGCCCGCGAAGAGATGCGCCGGCAGGTGCTTGCCAAAGACGAACGGCTCGCCGTGGATTGAGCAGGCTCCCCAATGGCCCCAAAGGCCGGGAGCCGCGCCGGTTCGCGGCGGGCTTTCCTTACGCCGCGGGACGGCCCGCGCACCCACCGCCGCGCCGCGGCGCGGCACACTTTACAACAGAAACAGGAGGCAACCCCCATGGAAAAGCGGGAACAGCTCTACGAAGGCAAAGCCAAGAAGGTATTCGCGACCGACGACCCCACGCTGGTGCTGGTGTCCTACAAGGACGACGCCACCGCCTTCAACGGCCTGAAAAAAGGCACCATCGAGGGCAAGGGCGCCATCAACAACCGCGTGACGAATTACCTGATGCAGCTGCTGGAGAAAAACGGCGTGCCCACGCATTTTGTGCAGGAGCTTTCCGCGCGGGAAACGCTGGTGAAGAAGGTCGCCATCGTGCCTTTGGAGGTGATCGTGCGCAACGTCGCCGCGGGCTCGCTGGCCAAGCGGCTGGGCCTGGCCGAGGGCACGGTGCTTTCCCGCACGGTGCTGGAGTATTGCTATAAAGACGACGCGCTGGGCGACCCGATGGTCAACGACGATCATATCGCGGCCATGGGCTGGGCGACGGAAGCGGAGATGGCGACCATCCGCGCCTACGCGCTGACCGTCAACCGCGTGCTGGGCGAAACCCTCCGGGATCTGAACATCGAGCTGATCGATTTCAAGCTGGAGTTCGGCCGCCTTGCGGACGGCACGATCGTCCTGGCGGACGAAATCAGCCCCGATACCTGCCGCTTCTGGGATACCGTGACCCGCGAGAAGCTGGATAAGGATCGCTTCCGCCGCGACCTGGGCGGCGTGGAGGATGCCTACCACGAAATCATGAAGCGCCTGATGGGCGAGTAAAGGCGGACAGGCCGCGGCAACCGGGCGTCCGGCGGGAGGCCGCGCCCGGCTGCCGCCCGCGCCAAGCCGCTTGTCGGCCGGCAACGGGCCCGCGAAAATCCCCTTTACGGATCGGATGGACGGTTTGGCTGTGCGGCTGTGGCGCCTTTTCCCCGCGACGCCGCCGCCTGACCGGAAACCGCCACCCGCGGCCGGAGCCCTTACCCCTCAACGAAAGGAACCTTTTCGCATGAACGAGCTTCACGAGGAATGCGGCGTATTCGGCGTATTCCTCCCCAACGGGCAAACCGGCGTCGTCGGCCCCGCCTACCATGCGCTCTACGCCCTGCAGCACCGCGGGCAGGAGAGCTGCGGCATCGCCGTGAACGACCGGGGCGTGATCACCTGCCATAAGGACGTGGGCCTCGTAGGCGAGGTGTTCAGCCGCGAGGTGCTGGAAAAACTGCCGGAAGGCTCCCTCGCGGCGGGCCACTGCCGCTACGGCACCACCGGCGCGCAGAACCGGCACAACGCCCAGCCCCTGCTGGTCAACCACCTGAAGGGCGGCATGGCGCTGTGCCATAACGGCAACCTGGTCAACGCCAACGAGCTGCGCAACGATCTGGAGCTGGGCGGCGCGATTTTTCACACCACCAGCGACAGCGAGGTGATCGCCTATATCGTGACCCAGGAGCGCCTGCGCGCCGGCAGCATCGAGGAAGCCGTGCTGGGCGCGATGCGCCGCATCCGGGGCGCGTACTCGCTGGTGGTCATGAGCCCGATGAAGCTGGTCGCCGCGCGGGATCCGCACGGCTTCCGGCCGCTGTGCATGGGCCGGCTGGACAACGGCGGCGTGGCGTTCGCCAGCGAAAGCTGCGCGCTGGACGCCATCGGCGCTTCTTTTGTGCGGGATGTGGCCCCCGGCGAGGTGGTCGTCGCGGATCAGTCCGGCGTGCGCTCGCTGACGCTGGACGAAGGCTGCCAAAGCGCCCTGTGCGTGTTCGAGTTCATCTATTTTGCCCGGCCGGACAGCGTGATCGACGGCAGCGCCGTGCACACCGCGCGCCTGCGGGCGGGCGCGTTTCTGGCGCTGGAGCATCCCGTGCAGGCGGATGTGGTGGTGGGCGTGCCCGACAGCGGCATCGACGCGGCCATCGGCTACGCGCGCCAGAGCGGCATCCCCTACGGCGTCGGGTTCATCAAAAACCGCTACGTGGGCCGCACGTTCATCCAGCCGGGGCAGACCGAGCGGCAGAACGCCGTGCGCATCAAGCTCAACGCCGTGGGCGCGACCGTGCGCGGCAAGCGCGTGGTGCTGATTGACGATTCCATCGTGCGGGGCACGACCAGCGCGCGCATCGTGAGCCTGCTCCGGGAAGCGGGCGCGGCGGAAGTGCACATGCGGCTCAGCTCCCCGCCGTTTAGGCACCCGTGCTACTTTGGCACCGATATCGACTCCACCGAGAACCTGATCGCCGCCAACCATACCGTGGAGGAGATTCGCAAGCTCATCGGCGCGGACAGCCTTGGTTACCTGCCGGTCGAGTGTCTGGATAAGCTGGCCGACCGCAGCAGCTGCGGCTTTTGCAAGGGCTGCTTCACCGGCAGCTACCCCGTGGAACCGCCCAGGGAAGCCGCGAAAAACCAGTTTGAGACCCGCATTACCGAAATCGCCCGCCAGACGGGCGCCGGGGAGGAGGCCTGAACGATGAAAAGCGAAAGCCCGAGCTATAAAGCCGCCGGGGTGGATATCACCGCCGGCTACCGCGCCGTGGAACTGATGAAAAGCCACATCAACCGCACGCTGATCCCCGGAGTGCTGGGCGGCGTGGGGGGATTCGGCGGACTGTTTGAGCTGGATACGGCCGGCATGGAGCGCCCGGTGCTGGTGAGCGGCACCGACGGCGTGGGCACCAAGCTCAAGCTCGCGTTCCTCCTGGACAGGCACGATACCGTGGGCATCGACTGCGTGGCCATGTGCGTCAACGACGTCATCTGCTGCGGCGCCAAACCGCTGTTCTTTTTGGATTACATCGCCTGCGGGCGCAACGTGCCGGAGCGCATCGCGCAGATTGTGGCGGGCGTGGCGGAGGGCTGCGTGCAGGCGGGCTGCGCGCTGGTGGGCGGCGAAACCGCCGAGATGCCCGGCTTTTACCCGGCGGACGAATACGACCTCGCGGGCTTCGCCGTGGGCGTAGTGGACAAGCCCAAGATCCTCGACAAGACAGCCATGCGGCCCGGCGACGCGGTGATCGCGCTGCCGTCCGGCGGGGTGCACTCCAACGGCTTCTCGCTGGTGCGCAAGGCGCTGGATATCGAAGACGGCGGGCTTTCGCGCGAATACCCGGAGCTGGGCGGCCAAAGCCTGGGCGAGGCGCTGCTGGCGCCCACGCGCATCTACGTGAAGCCCGTGCTGGCGCTTCTTTCCAAGGTGAACGTGCGCGCGCTGTCCCACATCACGGGCGGCGGGTTCTATGAAAACATTCCCCGCGCCATCCCGGACGGGCTGTGCGCCCGGCTTTCGCAGGCCGCGGTGCGCACGCCGCCGGTGTTCGGCGTGATCGCGCGGGCGGGGAACATCCCGATGCGGGATATGTTCAACACCTTCAACATGGGCGTGGGCATGACCGCCGTGGTGCCCGCCGCGCAGGCGGACGAGGCCGTGGCGGCGCTGCGCGAGCACGGCGTGGACGCGTACCCGCTGGGCGAAATCGTACCCGGGGAGGGCCCGGGGAGCGTGGAGCTTTGCTAGCCGTCGCGGTGCTGGTCAGCGGCGGCGGCACCAACCTGCAGGCGCTGTTGGACGCGCAGGCGCGGAGCGCGCTGGGAAACGCGCGCATCGCGCTGGTGGTGAGCAACCGCCGGGACGCCTACGCTCTGACCCGCGCCAGCGGCGCGGGGGTGGAAACGGCGGTGCTGGAACGCGGCCGGGGCGAAACGCCGGAAGCATACGGCGAGCGGCTGATCGCGCTGCTTAAGGAGCACGGCATCGCGCTTACGGTACTGGCGGGGTTCATGCAAATCCTCGCGCCCAACGTGATCGACGCATACCGGGACCGGATTGTAAACGTGCACCCCAGCCTGATCCCGAGCTTTTGCGGGGCGGGGTTTTACGGGCTCCGGGTGCACCGGGCGGCGCTGGAAAGAGGCGTGAAGGTGACGGGCGCGACGGTGCATCTGGTCAACGAGGTGCCCGACGGCGGGCGCATTTTGGCGCAGAAGGCGGTTGAGGTACGGGAAGGCGATACGCCGGAGGCGCTGCAAAGGCGCGTGATGGAGGAAGCGGAGTGGGTGCTGCTGCCCTCGACGGTGGCGTGGGCGGTGCGGAGGCTGGAGGAAGGCTTGCCACTGTGACCGTCATGGCGGTTCAAGGGCGCCGCAGGGAAGCGCGCGGCCAGCGGCCGCTTCAGCGAAGCGGAAAGCGACCCGGAGGCGGGGGGCTTCACAAGAGCAGGGCACGGCAGGGCCCTGCATGCCGACGGATCCCCCGGGCATAGCCCTTGCGGGGGTTAAGCGGCGGAGCCCCATACGGGGTTTGCGGCAGAGCCCCGTCGCCCCCGCCGCAGCGGTTTGAGACGGCAAGCGAGCCAACAGCCGCGAAGCGGCGATGCGGCGAGTCGCGGCAGCGCCCCGTTCATCCCTGGCGGAACATCCCGGTCCCAAAGCCTTGGTCAGCGCCCGTTTCATCACCGGTTTGCAGGGCACGGGGTTCTCCGCACGGGCGAACTACCCCGGCACAGGCCGCCCACCCCCGGACAGGCCGCCCCGGCCGGTTTCGCCCCTGCGTAAAGCATATCGAACCCTGTGCGGGCAGCTCTTCCCGGCACAGGCCGCCCACCTCCGGACAGGCCACCCCTGTCGGTTCCGCTCCTGCGAAGGGCACGGCGAACCCTGTGCGGGCAGCCCTTCCCGGCACAGCCGCCCTTAACGGGCCGATTCCCCTGCATTCCCCATCGTCCCCGCCCGGTGCGCGGCGGACCGGGCGGGCCGCCCCATCCCGCCGCACCGGGGTTATCCGCCCCGTTCCCGACGAACCCCCAAGGAGGCGATTCCATCCATGAAACCCCTTGACATTTGCGATATCCTGGCCGGCAACCGCTACCCCGGCCGCGGCATCCTGCTGGGCAGGAGCGCGGACGGCCTGCGCGCGGTGGCGGCCTATTTCATCATGGGCCGCAGCGAAAACAGCCGCAACCGTGTGTTCACCCCCAAAGACGGCGGCATCGTCACCGAGGCGGCCGATCCCGCGAAGATGACCGACCCCAGCCTGATCATCTACGCGCCCGTGCGCGCGCCGTCCCCGCAAACCCTCGTTGTGACCAACGGCGACCAGACCGATACGATCTGCGACGCGCTGGCGGCGGGCGGCACGTTTGAAGGGGCGCTGCGCACCCGCACGTTCGAGCCGGACGCGCCCAACTGGACGCCGCGCGTCTCCGGCCTGCTCACGGCGGGGGACGGCCGCATGAACTACCGGCTGTCGATCCTCAAAAGCGGCGGCGGGGCAGACAGCGTCCAGCGCTTCTTTTACGAGTACCCCCAGCCCCGCGCGGGGGAAGGGCACCTGATCCACACCTACGCGGGGGACGGCGATCCCCTGCCCAGCTTTGAGGGCGAGCCGACGCGCATCGCCATCCACCGGCAGGATATCGACACCTTCGCGGGCGCGCTGTGGAACGCGCTGGACCTGCAAAACCGGGTGAGCCTGTTCGTGCGCACCATCGACCTGCAAAACGGGCAGACCATCACACGCATCATCAACCAGCGCAGCTGAGGAGGCAAACGGGCCATGAAGGAACTGGAACTCAAATACGGCTGCAACCCCAACCAGAAGCCGGCGCGCGTTTTCGCCCAATCGGGGGAACTGCCCCTTGCGGTGCTTTCCGGCAAGCCCGGCTTCATCAACTTTCTGGACGCGCTCAACGGCTGGCAACTGGTGCGGGAACTAAGGCGCGCCACGGGGTTGCCGGCGGCGGCGTCCTTCAAGCACGTGAGCCCGGCCGGCGCGGCGCTGGGGCTGCCGCTCACGGAAACGCTCCGGCGCATCTATTTTGTGCCGGCGGAGGCGGAGCTTTCGCCGCTGGCCTGCGCCTACGCCCGCGCCCGCGGGGCGGACCGGATGAGCAGCTTCGGCGACTGGATCAGCCTTTCGGACCCCTGCGACGTGGCGACCGCGAGGCTGATCAGGCCCGAGGTGAGCGACGGCATCCTCGCGCCGGGCTACGAGCCCGAGGCGCTCACCATTCTCAAAAGCAAGCGCCAGGGCAATTACAACATCGTGCAGATCGACCCGGAGTACGAGCCCCCGGCGCTGGAGCGCAAGGACGTGTTCGGCGTCACGTTTGAGCAAAACCGCAACGAACTGACGGTCGACGATGCGTTCTTCGCCAACGTGGTCACGAAAAACGGCGCCCTGCCGGATTTCGCCCGCCGCGACCTCGCGGTGGCGATGATCGCGCTCAAGTACACGCAGTCCAACTCCGTGTGCTATGTGAAGGACGGCCAGTGCATCGGCATCGGCGCGGGGCAGCAGAGCCGCATCCACTGCACAAGGCTCGCGGGCGACAAGGCAGACGCCTGGTGGCTCCGCCAGCACCCGAAAACCCTCGCGCTGCCTTTTTTACCAGACGTGAAGAACCCCGACCGCGACAATGCCGTGGATCGCTACATCAGCGGGGAAAGCGAGGAAACCGTGCTCAGGGACGGTCGGTGGCAGACGCTGTTCAGCGCCCGGCCGGAACCGCTTACCCCGGAGGAGAAGCGGGCGTGGCTGAATGGACTGACCGACGTGAGCCTCGGCAGCGACGCGTTTTTCCCGTTCAGCGATAACATCGACCGCGCGGTGCAAAGCGGCGTGCGCTTTATCGCCCAGCCCGGCGGCAGCAAGCGGGATCAGGAAGTGATCGACGCCTGCGACCGCTACGGCGTCACGATGGCGTTTACCGGGCTTCGGCTGTTCCACCACTGACGGGGCGGCGGCCCGCCCGAAACCGCCGCGAAACCGTCGCCGCCGGGCAAGGCCGTTTGGCTCGGCTGCGGCAAGGCGATAGCGCCGGGCGCAATCACGGCTGGTCGCGGCGGAACCCCAACGGAGTTCGCATACAGGGAGGATTGTCCATGAAGGTGCTGGTGGTAGGCGGCGGCGGGCGGGAGCACGCCATCCTGAGCAAGCTCGCGCAAAGCCCGAAAGCGCCGCAGCTGTACTGCGCGCCGGGCAACGGCGGCATCGCCGCGCTGGCCCGGTGCGTGCCCATCCGCGCCACGGAGGTCGAGGCCATCGCCGACTGGGCGCAGACCAACGCCATGGATTACGTGGTCATCGGCCCGGACGATCCGCTCTGTCTGGGGCTGTTCGACCTGCTGGCGGCGCGGGGCATCCCGGCGTTCGGGCCCACGAAGGCCGCCGCCCGCATCGAAGGCAGCAAGGTGTTCGCCAAAAAGCTGATGCGCCGCTACAACATCCCCACGGCGGCGTGCGAAATCTTTTCCGACGCGGAGCTGGCGCTGCGCTATGCGCGCATCGCTCCGCTGCCCATGGTGGTCAAGGCGGACGGGCTGGCGCTGGGCAAGGGCGTGGTCATCTGCCACACGCGGGACGAGGCCGAGGAGGCCGTGCGGGATATGATGGAGCGCGGCCGGTTTGGCGCCGCGGGCAGCCGCGTGGTGGTGGAGGAGTTTCTGGAAGGGCCGGAGGTAAGCGTGCTGGCCTTTACCGACGGGGTCACCATCCGGCCAATGGCGTCGGGCATGGACCACAAGCGCGCGCTGGACGGCGACGGCGGGCTTAACACGGGCGGCATGGGCGTGATCGCGCCCAACCCGTTTTACACGCCCCAGGTAGCGGAGGAGTGCATGCGCACCATCTTCCTGCCCACGCTGGCGGCGATGCGCGCGGAAGGCGCGCCGTTTAAGGGCTGCCTGTACTTTGGCCTGATGCTGACCGATAGCGGCCCCAAGGTGATCGAGTACAACTGCCGTTTCGGCGACCCGGAGGCGCAGGCGATGCTGCCGCTGCTGACCAGCGACCTGCTGGAGATTTTGCTGCACGTGACGGCGGGGACGCTTGGCGAAGCGGACGTGCGCTTCCGGGACGGCGCGAGCTGCTGCGTGGTGCTGGCCTCGGGCGGCTACCCGCAGGCGTACCGGACGGGGGCCGTCATCGAGGGCGCAAAGGAAGCAGGCGCGATGCCCGGCGTAAGCGTGTTCCACGCGGGCACGCGGCTGGACGGCGAGAATCGGCTGGTGACGGCCGGGGGCCGCGTGCTGGGCGTAACGGCGGTGGACGATACGCTGCCCGGGGCGGTGCGCCGGGCGTATCAAGCGTCGGATATGATCCGGTTTGAGGGCATGCATTGTCGCAGGGATATCGGCGCGCGCGCCCTGCAACACCTAGGATAGCCAAGGACGGGGTCCGGGGCGAAGCCCCGGGCGGGGTCGAGGGGCGAGGCCCCTCGCCGCACCCGCCCCCGCGCCGCGGCGAAGCCCCGTAAGCGAGCGAACCGCCCGAAGGGCGATGAGGCGAGCGACAATAGCCGCCCGCACGGCACCCGTCGCCCCGCCGCCGGCCATTACCGGGGTCCGGGGCGAAGCCCCGGGCGGGGTCGAGGGGCGAGGCCCCTCGCCGCACCCGCCTCCGCGCCGAGGCGAAGCCCCGCAAGGGCCTTGTCCGAACAAAACCACGTTCTCACGGTTTCCCGGCTCCCCATCCATCCCCGCAGGAGGTATCTATGGCCGTCTACCGCGTCTACACCGAAAAAAAGCCCGCCTATGCCGTGGAAGCCAAGGCGCTGCTCCGTGAGATCCGGCATATTTTGCTGATGAAAAGCATTACGGGCGTGCGCGTCCTCAACCGGTATGATATCGAGGGCGTTGACCGCGCCCTGTTTGAGCGCTGCCTGCCGGTGGTCTTTTTTGAGCCGCAGCTGGATACGCATACCTTTGCCCTGCCGGAAACCGATGACGCCGTGTTCGCGGTGGAATCCCTGCCGGGGCAGTTTGACGCGCGGGCCGCGTCCTGCGAGGAATGCGTGCAGCTGGTCAGCCGGTGCGAGCGCCCCATGGTGCGCGCCGCGCGGGTATACCTGCTGGCCGGTACCCCCACGGCGGAGGAGCTTGCGCGGGTCAAAAAATACGTGATCAACCCCGTGGAAAGCCGAGAGGCCGATCTGGGCGAGCGCGAAACCCTGCGCCAGACCTACGCGACCCCCGACGCCGTGGAGACGCTCGCCGGCTTTACCGCGCTGGAAGGCCCCGCTATCGCGGCCTTTGTGGCCCGCTACGGCCTCGCCATGGACGCGGACGACCTCGCCTTCTGCCGGGACTACTTCCGGGGCGAACACCGCGACCCCACCCTCACCGAGATCCGCATGATCGACACCTACTGGAGCGATCACTGCCGGCACACCACGTTCCTGACCACGCTGGACGGCGTGGAGCTGCGCAAGCCCGCGGTGGAAAGGGCTTTCGCGCGCTATTTGGCCCTGCGCGAAGAACTGGGCCGCGAGCAGAAGCCCATCAACCTGATGGATATCGCCACCATCGGCGCCAGGGCGCTCAAGGCGCGCGGCGGGCTAACGAACCTCGACCTGAGCGAGGAGATCAACGCCTGCTCCATCGTGATCGACGTGGAAACGGACGGCACAAGCGAGCCGTGGCTTTTGATGTTCAAGAACGAGACCCACAACCACCCTACCGAGATCGAGCCTTTCGGCGGCGCGGCCACCTGCATCGGCGGGGCGATCCGCGATCCGCTCTCCGGCCGGACGTACGTGTACCAGGCCATGCGCGTGACCGGCGCGGCCGATCCGCTGGCGCCCGTGGCGGATACCATCCCCGGCAAGCTGCCCCAGCGCAAGCTGGTAACCACCGCCGCCGCCGGCTACAGCGCCTACGGCAACCAGATCGGCCTGGCGACCGGGCTGGTGGACGAGCTCTACCACCCCGGCTACGCCGCCAAGCGCTTGGAGATCGGCGCGGTGGTGGGCGCGGCTCCGCAAAAGAACGTGCGCCGCGAGCGCCCCGCCCCCGGCGACGCGGTGATTCTCCTGGGCGGGCGCACCGGCCGGGACGGCTGCGGCGGCGCGACGGGCTCCAGCAAGAGCCACAGGCTGGAGAGTTTGGAAACCTGCGGCGCGGAGGTGCAAAAGGGCAACCCCGTGGTGGAGCGCAAGCTCCAGCGCCTGTTCCGGGACGAAAGGGTAACGCGCCTTATCAAGCGCTGCAACGATTTTGGCGCGGGCGGGGTGAGCGTGGCCATCGGGGAACTGGCCGACGGCCTCAGGATCGATCTGGACAGCGTCCCCCGCAAGTACGACGGGCTGGACGGCACCGAGCTGGCCATTTCCGAAAGCCAGGAGCGCATGGCCGTGGTGGTTTCCCCCGGGGACGCCCCCGCGCTGATCGCGCTGGCCAACGCCGAAAACCTGGAGGCCACGCGGGTGGCCACGGTGACGGCCGAGCCCCGCCTGCGCATGACGTGGAAGGGCCGTACCATCGTGGACCTGAGCCGAGATTTCCTCAATTCCAACGGCGCGGAAAAGCACGCGGCCGCCCTTGTGGCGGACGACGGCATCCGCCCCGCGCCAATCGCCGGGGCGACCGTGGGCGAACGGCTGATGAACCTTGTGAGCGACCTCAACCTCTGCTCCCGGCAGGGGCTTTCGGAACGTTTCGATTCCACCATCGGCGCAGGCACGGTGCTGATGCCCTTTGGCGGCGCGCGGCAGCTGACCCCCGCGCAGGCGATGGCGGCGAAGCTCCCGGTGCTTTCCGGGGAAACCGATACGGTCAGCGGCATGGCCTAAGGCTTTCACCCGCCGCTGATGGAGCAAAGCCCCTACGAAGGCGCGTACCTGAGCGTGGCGGAAAGCCTCGCGCGCCTCACGGCCACGGGGTTTGACCCCCGGCGGGCGTACCTGACCCTGCAGGAGTATTTCCCCCGCATGACGGGCGACCCCACCCGCTGGGGCCTGCCGCTCGCCGCGCTGCTGGGCGCGCTGGACGCCCAGCTGGATTTCGGCGTGGCGGCCATCGGCGGCAAGGACAGCATGAGCGGCACCTTTGAAACGCTGGACGTGCCGCCCACGCTGGTGAGCTTCGCCATCGCGCCCGGGCGCGCGGGGGAGGTAATCTCCCCGGAGTTCAAGGCCGCGGGGCACGCGCTTTTCTACCTGCACGCCGATCCCTTCGACGCGGAGGCTTTCAAGGGCATGCTCAGCCGCCTGTACCGGCTGATTGCCGGGGGACGGGTGGTTTCCGCGTGGGCGGCGGGCTTGGGCGGCGTGGCGGAGGGGCTGTTTAAAATGGCGCTGGGCAACGCCTTGGGCGTGAAGGTTGACCCCGGTTTCGGGCGCGACCTGTTCCTGCCGGCGGTGGGCGGGGTGATCGTGGAAGCGGCGGACGGCCAGGCGGAAGCGGAGCTGGCCGGGATCGGCGAAAGGCTGGGCGTAACGGATCAGGAGTACGCGCTGGTTTACCGGGGCGAGCGGCATGATCTGTCGCCTTTGCAGGATGCGTATGAGGGGAAGCTGGAGAAGGTGTTCCCCTACCGCAGCGCCGGGGACGCGGCGGCCGAAGGCGCGCCGGTGCCCGCGCCTTCGTTTGAAGCGAAAAGCTGGGCCAAGCCGGCCCTGCGCACGGCGCGGCCCGTGGCGGTGATCCCCACCTTCCCGGGCACCAACTGCGAGGTGGATACCGCGCGCGCGCTGGAACGCGCCGGGGCGGAGCCGCGCATCCTGCTGATCAACAACCTGACGCCGGGGCATGTGGCCCGGAGCGTGGAGGCGGCCGTCCGCGAGATCGGCGAGGCGCAGATGCTGGTGTTCCCCGGCGGCTTTTCCGGCGGGGACGAGCCGGACGGCAGCGGCAAGTTCATCACCGCGTTTTTCCGCAACCCGGATGTCACCCAGGCCACGCACGCGCTGCTGACGCGCCGCGACGGGCTGATCCTGGGCATCTGCAACGGCTTTCAGGCGCTGATCAAGCTGGGGCTGGTGCCGTTTGGCCAAATCGTGGATACGGACGAAAGCTGCCCCACCCTCACTTACAACACCATCGGCCGGCACCAGAGCATGCTTACGCGCACGCGGGTGGCGAGCAACCAAAGCCCGTGGCTGCAAAAATGCCGCGTGGGCGAGGTGTATACCGTGGCGGTGAGCCACGGCGAGGGTCGGTTTGTGTGCGGGGAGCAGATGCTTAACGATCTGGCCCGCAACGGGCAGATCGCCACGCAGTACGTCGGGCTGGACGGCAAGCCGGGCATGGAGTTGCGGGTGAACCCCAACGGCAGCGTATGGGCGGTGGAGGGCATCGCTTCGCCGGACGGGCGCGTGCTTGGCAAGATGGGGCATATCGAGCGCAGCGGGCGCAACCTGTACCGCAATGTGCCGGGGAACGCCTTCATGCCGGTGCTGGAAGGCGGCGTGGCGTACTTCCGATGAGCGCAGGGACAACCCTGCGGTAGCCAGGATGGGTCAAGGGCGGCGCCCTTGCGGGGGTAAGAGGCGGCGTTCCTTGCGGGTTGCGGGGCGAAGCCCCGCAACCCGCCAGACCGTCAAAGAACCCGTGTTTCAAAACAGAAACGCGGGTTCTTAACATTGAAAACGAAGTCAAAAGCAGTGAAAGCTCTTTGCAAGCACAAGAAGCAGCGTAAAAGCGAGGGATTCCCTCTCCACATTGCCAGCTTT
>JAAYUF010000141.1 GCA_012517815.1 Clostridiales bacterium | reverse complement strand
TGCGCGCCGTGCGACCGCGCGCATGGGCTGCGCGCCGCGTGCCTGCGCGCGAACGGGCTGCACGCCGTGCGACCGAGCGCATGGGCTGCGCGCCTGCGTCTTGTCCGTCCGTCGTTTATCCCCTTTCCGGCGCAGTTGTTACATTCCCGAAGCCCGGCCGCCCGGCCGGGCTTTGCGCTTGGCCCGCCGGCCCCCGAACGCCGCGGCGCGCCCCGCGCTTCGCGCTTCACCGGGCGATTGGCCTGAATGCCGTGCGTCACAAGGCTTTTGGGCAGGCAATTCTGCGCCGGCCACACCGGCGCCTGTGCGCCGCAAGCCGCGCCGCCGCGCAACCGCCCCGTCGCGGCGGCACGGGCCGGGCTTTGACAGTCGGGGGGAAGTGCGCTACAATAAACGCATGTTCACGCAAAGGAGGCCGCCCATGGAGGATACCGTGAAAGCGGAGTTGCTGGATGCGCTTCGCCCCATCGTGAAAAAGAAGGACCTGCTGGAGGGCGCGCCTCTGAGCGCCTACACCACGCTGGGTTTCGGCGGCCCGGCGGAAGTGCTGTGCGAGGTGACCTCCGCCGAGCAGCTGCTGGAAATCATGCGCGCCGCCACCCGGCTGGGCGTGCCGGTGAACGTGCTGGGCAACGGCTCCAACCTGCTGGTGCGGGATGGTGGCTGGCCCGGCCTTACCCTGCACCTGGGCGACGGCTTTGCGGAGGTATCCCCGCCCGTGCCCCTGCCGGACGGGCGTTTCGCCATTACCGCGCAGGCCGGCGCGCCCTTGACCCGGCTGGCCAACGTCGCCGCGGACGCGGCGCTTACGGGGCTTGAGTTTGCCGCCGGCATCCCCGGCACGGTGGGCGGCGGCGTGGTGATGAACGCCGGCGCTTACGGCGGGGAACTGGCGGATGTGGTGGACAGCGTCACCTGCGCAACCCTCGCCGGCGAAGTGCGGCACTACGGCAGCGCCGAGATGGCTTTCGGCTACCGGCGCTCCCGGCTGAGCGCCCCGGGCGCGGCGCCGGAGATCGTGCTGGCGGCGACGGTCGCGCTGCGGCCCGGCGACGAGGAGACCATCCGGGTGACGATGCGGGAGTTCAACGCCCGCCGTCGGGAAAAGCAGCCCCTGACGCTGCCCTGCTGCGGCAGCACCTTCAAGCGCCCGCCGGGCCGTTTCGCGGGCACGCTGATCGAGGAATGCGGCCTCAAGGGTTACCGCGTGGGCGGCGCGAGCGTCAGCGCCCAGCACGCGGGCTTTCTGGTGAACGATCAGGAGGGCACCGCCGCGGATTACCTGAAGCTGATTGAGGATGTCCGCCGCATGGTGTTTGACAAAACCGGCGTGTGGCTGGAGCCGGAAGTGCGCATCGTCGGCGTGGACGCCGCCCCGCCGGGCATCTAGCGCAAGGCGGGATAACGCCCGCCCGCGGGCCTTGCGGACGCGGGCAGTTTGGGAGGTGGTCGGATGCAATTTTTAATCGTCACGGGGTTAAGCGGAGCGGGCAAGACCGTCGCCATCCGGACGCTGGAGGATCTGGGCGCCCTGTGCGTGGATAACCTGCCCCCGATGATGCTGGTGCGTTTCATGGAGGCGTGCAAGACCTCCCACATCAGCCGGCCGCTGGTCGCCATCGCCATGGACATCCGTTCGGGTGAGTTTTTCGACGCCAAGGCCGTCGTGAAGATGATCGACGAGGCGCGCAGCGTGGGCTACCAGATCGACACGCTGTTTATCGAGGCGCAGGACGCCATGCTGGTCAACCGGTACAAGGAATCCCGCCGCGACCACCCGCTGGCCGGCGAGGGCATGAACCTGGAGGCGGCCATCGCGGCCGAGCGCAGCCTGCTGCAACCCCTGCGGGAAACCGCCAACCACCTGATCGACACCAGCGAGCTGAAAACCAGCGCCCTGCAGGCGAAGCTGCGCAAGATCGTAGCCCAGGCGGGCGAGGAGCCCACGCTGCGCGTGGAACTGCTGAGCTTCGGGTTCAAGCGCGGCCTGCCCCGCGACGCCGACCTCGTGTTTGACGTGCGCTTCCTGCCCAACCCCTTCTACATTCCGGAGCTTGGCTGCCACACGGGGCTGGACGGGGATGTGTGCGATTTTGTGCTGGGGCACCCGGTCACGCAGACCTTTCTGGTCAAGTGCATGGATATGCTCACCTTTTTGCTGCCCAACTACATCGCCGAGGGCAAGCACCGGCTGGTGATCGCCATCGGCTGCACCGGCGGGGCGCACCGCAGCGTCGCCATCGCGGAATACCTGTGCAAGCAGTTGCAGGCGCAGGGCCGGCACGTGAGCGTGACCCACCGCGACCTGGCGCTGGAGCAGGCGCACTGGGCCAGCGGCAAGCAATAGGCATGGCGGCGGGCGATCCGCGCCCGACCCGCAGCAGGAAAGGCCCGGAAGTGCGGCAAACGCCGCCGCTCCGGGCCTTTCCTGTTGTTCCGTATTGCGGACGGGCCGGGTTGCCGCCGAAGCGGGCGGCGGTAGTCCATGCGGGCTGCGCGCATCGCCTGTTCCGGCTGATATGCCTTGCCCGAATCCGCCGTCGCAACCCGCCCGGCGTCGATTTCAGCGCGCGGCCCGCGCAAGGCTCCTGCACCGGCTGCGTCGGGATCAGCGCGCCGGCCGCCGCACAGCCTGTTCGGACCGGAGCGCCACGCCCCGCGTGGGTCGCGGCGTTAAGCTTGCAGCGACCCGCGTTTCACCCTTGCGATGTTTTCCGCGCCCGCACGGCTTACGCCTGCCCCAGCGCCATCCGCGCCGCCAGCTCCGCGTGGGCTACGGTGGTGTCCATAAGCGGCACGTCGGTATCCTCCGGGCGGATCAGCAGGCCGATTTCCGTACAGCCAAGGATCGCGGCCTGCGCGCCGGCGTCTGCCATGCGCCGGATCACGCGCAGGTAGCCGGCGCGGCTTTCCGGCAGCAACCGGCCGTAGCACAGCTCGTCAAAGATCACGCGGTGGATCATCTCGCGCTCCGCGGCGTCCGGGATATCCACGGTCAGGCCGCGCGCGCGCAGCCTTTCGGTGATGAAATCCTGCTCCATGGTGTAGCGCGTGCCCAGCAGCGCCGCGCGCTTCACGCCTTTTTGCAGCAGCGCGTCGGCGGCCGCGTCGGCGATGTGCACAAAGGGGATGCCGATGGCCCGCTCGATCTGCGCGCAGGATTTGTGCATGGTGTTGGTGCCCAACAGCAGGAAATCCGCCCCGGCGCGCTCCAGCCGCGCGGCCGCGTCGGCCAGCAGGTTTCCCACGGCCGTCCAGTCCTCCCTGTGCTGCTGGGCCTCCACCTCGGCAAAATCCACGCTGTACAGGAGGATTTTCGCGCTGTGGTAGCCGCCCAGCGCTTTGCTCACCCGCTCGTTGAGGATGCGGTAATAGGTGAGGGTGCTTTCCCAGCTCATACCGCCGATCAGTCCGATGGTTTTCATCCGGTTGCCCTCCCGTACGATTTTCGGGCATTGTAACGCCTTGGGGCGGGGAAGTCAAGGGAAGGTTTTGCTGCGGAGCGTTTTTACCGGCGTTTGCGGGCCGCGCGGGTCGGCGTCGGCGCGTAACGGACGCAGCCGCGCGGGTCGGATCAGCCGTCCGCTGGATGCGACGGTATCCCGGAGGCTATCGCTCCCACGGCCGCCGTCCGGAACGCCTCCCTCCCCCCCGCCCCCGTTTGACAAACCCCCGCGCGCATGGTATCCTGTGGTCAAGTTACCGGCCGGAAAACACGCATGCGGAGGCGCACCTATGAAGATCGCCGTGCTGATCCCCTGCTACAACGAAGCCAAATCCATCGCCCGGGTAGTGGCGGACTACCGCGCCGCCCTCCCCGAAGCCGAAATCTACGTGTACGACAACAATTCCACCGACGGCACCGACGCGCTCGCCCGCGAGGCGGGCGCGACTGTGCGCTACGAGCGCCGGCAGGGCAAGGGCAACGTCATCCGCACGATGTTTCGGGAAATCGAGGCGGACGCCTACCTGATGACCGACGGCGACGACACCTACCCCGCCGAGAACGCGCGGGAGCTGGTCCGGCTGGTGCTGGAGCGCAAGGTCGACATGGCCGTGGGCGACCGCCTCAGCTCCACCTACTTTACCCAGAACAAGCGCCCCTTCCACAACCTGGGCAACCGCGTGGTGCGCGGGCTGGTCAACCGGCTGTTTCACGGGCATATCGCCGATCTGATGACCGGCTACCGCGCGTTCAGCTACCAGTTTGTCAAATCCTTCCCCGTGCTATCCAAAGGGTTTGAGATCGAAACCGAAATGAGCATCCACGCGCTGGACAAAAACCTGTCGGTGGAGAGCGTGCCGGTGAGCTACCGCGACCGTTCGGCCGACAACCCCAGCAAGCTGAACACCTATACCGACGGGCTCCGGGTGCTGCGCACCGTGGCGCGGCTGTACAAGGAATACCGGCCGCTGTCGTTTTTCGGGGTGTTTGCGGCGGTGTTCGGCGTGTCGGGGCTGGGCCTGTTCATCCCGGTGCTTGCGGAATATTTCCAGACCGGGCTGGTGCCGCGCTTCCCCACGCTGATCGTTTCCGGCGTGCTGATGACGCTCGCGCTTCTGATGCTGGTGTGCGGCCTCATTCTGGATACCGTCGCCAAAAAGCACCGCCAGCTCTTTGAGATCAACCTGAACCTGCTTCGGGCGCTGCATGCCCGGGAGGAACGCTGACCAAAGAACCGGCAGCCGATGGACGGCGAACGCGCTGATCGCCGTCCGAACGCGCTGATCGCCGTCCGAACGCTGCCTGGAAACTGCCGGCTTCGGTGATACGCCAAACGCCGGGGCGGATGACCGGCTTAACTGCCGCTATCTCCGCGAGTATCAACCTTCTGTACAAATGCTCTCACTTCCGTCAAGCGCCAATCGTCTGCAATATCGCACACCGCTATCTCAATCCCGCCGGTCGCCTACGGTAGCGACTGTCTACCCACGCCCGCGAATCCTGCCGGCGGAGCGCGACAGCGAATCGGCCTGTCCGACGACCCGCCCGGCAAGCCAAAGGAGCCTGTATGACCAACCGCCGACCGCCGATCCGATCCCTCGCGCGCCTGCTGGGCTGTTTGCTGGCAGGCGTGCTTTGCATGTTCGCCTTTACGGTGTCCCCCACGGGCTACACCGGCGTGAGCGATCCGCCGCTTCGGGCCGGTAGCCCGGCGTGGCTTTTATACGCGGCGGCGCTGGGGGGCCTGTTCCTGCTGGCGACGGGGCGCAAGCGCGCGCGGGTCTCGGCGGGCATGGCCGCGCTTGGGCTGCTGTTTGGGCTGATCAACTACTTTGCGACCACGCTGTTTGCCTACGATACCTGGGCGTTTCTGGATTCCGCTCGGGCCTGGCTGTCCGCCCTGCTGTGCGTTCTGGGGCAGGCCGCGGCGATGATGGCCGGGATCGCGCTGGTGTGCGGCACGCTGGAGCGCGCGCGCGCCGGAGCGTACGCCACGCTACGCCCGACGGGCGGAACGGCCCGGCAAGACGCGCCGGATCCGGCGGACGCGGCCGAAACGACGGGCGTCGGGAGCACGGCGGATGCGTCGCGCGCTGCCAACGCAGCCGGCCCGGTCGGCGGGAAGGACGAGGCCCGCCCGCCCGCGGCAGCCGGCGCGACGGCTTCGCTCAACGCGCCGCATCGGAAAGCGGACGCCGCGCTTGCGCGCCGGCTGGCCGGGCGGTTCCGGCGCGCGGTCGACCGTGCCGTGGGGCGCTTCCCCCGGCTGACAGCCCTGTGCCGCCGCAGGCCCGTGCCGGCCGTGATGGCGCTGCTCCTGCTGTGCTGGTCGCCGTTCCTGATCGTGTTCTATCCCGGCACGGTCATCTGGGACATGGGGGAGATGCTGGGCCAGCTCTACGGCCTCAGGCAGATGAGCACCTGGCACCCGGTGTTCACCACGTGGCTGTTCGGCGGCTGCGTGTGGCTGGGGCGGCAGCTTTCCGGGGACAACCTGGGCGCGTTCCTGTTTACCCTGCTGCAAACGCTGTTTCTGGCCTACGCGCTGGCCGATTCGGTCCGTTTCCTGCGCAGGCTGGGCCTTCCGCGCGGCTTCCGGCTGGCGGCGCTGGCGTTTTTCGGGCTGACGCCCATCTTCGGCGCGTTTGCGCAGGCCATCGGCAAGGATACGCTCTACACCGCCGCGCTGCTGGTGTTTGCCGTGCGCACGGCGGAGGCGGTCCGTTTCGGCGTGCCGGGGCCGGGCTGGGCCGCCCGCTACGCGCTGTGGGCGCTGCTTGCCTGTCTGGTGCGCACCAACGGGGTCTATGTGGTGGCGGGCACGGCCGTTTTGGCCGCAAGCCTCGGCTTGCGCGGCGCGGCGCGGTGGAAAACCGCCGGGGCGCTGGGCGCGGCGCTGGCGCTGGCGTTCGTCTTTTCGGGCGTGCTGGTGCCCGCGCTGGGCATTCAGGACGAGACGGCCTCCGGGTTGTACTCGGTCTGCTTCCAGCAGAGCGCGCGCACGCTGCGCGACCATGCCGATACCGTCACCGCCGAGGAGTACGCCGAAATCGACCGCGTGCTGGACGCGGCCAGGCTCCCCGCGCTGTACGAGGCGGTTATTTCCGATCCGGTCAAATACACCTTCCGGCAGTACGGGCAGGGGCGCGCGGCCGAAGCCGCGGCGCTTTCGCGCTACCGGCAAACGTGGCTTTCCATGCTCAGGCGCTACCCGCTCACCTATCTGGAAGCCTTTGTCGCCGGCAACAGCGGCTATTACGCCTTCACCCCCAAGATCGACGCGTCGCAAACCTATAACTTTCAGGGCGGCATCCGCTTTGTGTTTGAAACCTACGATCTGGGGCCGGATCCGCGTTACCTGCACACCGTGCGGATTGCCGCGCTGGAAAGCGCGCGCGTGCTGCTGGCGGCCTATGCCCGGGGATGGCGGCGCGTGCCGGTGCTGGAATGGTTCCTGTTCTGCCCGACGTACACGTGGCTGCTGGTCGCGGCGGGGTTGTCCGTGGCGCGGCGTCGGTGGCGCGAGCTGGCCGCCTTCGCGCCCGCGCTGCTGAGCCTGGGCGTCTGCCTGCTGTCCCCCGTGAACGATTATTTCCGCTATTTTCTGCCGGTCGTCGCCCTGACGCCGGCCCTGCTGGGGCTGGCCGCCACGGCCGGGGGGATGGCGGCGCGGAGGCGAAACGCAAGCCGCGGTTGACAGGATCGGGCGCGGGCCGCTGCTGGGAAGGCATACCTGATTTCCATGAAAATCGGCCGGGCGCTTCCGAAAGGAAGGGTCCGGCCGGTTCTGCGTATCCGCGAAGGCAGCGGGGCTCGCTTCCACCGCTCGCTTCATCGCGCCTACGGCGCTGTCCGCGCGCTGCGGTTGATTGCTGCGCGGCGGGTTGCGGGGCTTCGCCCCGCAACCCGCCAGACCGTCAAAAAAGCCCCCAAACACGGGGCTTTTATGGTATAATAGCATCAGGTGATGAAGATGCTAAAGCGAGAAGAAGAACAACGCCAAGCGGTGGAGATGCTCTGCACGGATATGGTCGTGCCCAAAGACCACC
>JAAYUF010000140.1 GCA_012517815.1 Clostridiales bacterium | reverse complement strand
TACCTCATGTCCTGTGTTATGCTGTTCATGAAGGGTAAGGCTCCTTTCGGTTTGTTGGTGTGTTGCAACTCAACTATACCGCTTCTTGTCTTATCCTTCATTCCTTTTCTTCGATGTCCAATATGTATTGTAGTCCTACATCCTACGCCCGGCTTCGGCGGCGCGCCGCTTGACAATCCCCCCGCGGTATTGCATAATGAACGTTGGTGTTTACCGACTGCTACCGCAAAAAGGGGGTCGTCACCATGGTACGTGCGATTGTGGGAGCCAACTGGGGCGATGAGGGAAAAGGCAAAATTACCGACGTGCTGGCCGAGGATAGCGACGTGGTCGTCCGTTTTCAGGGCGGGGCGAACGCGGGCCATACGATCATCAACGATTTCGGCAAATTCGCGCTGCACCTGCTGCCTTCGGGCGTGTTACACCAACGCATCGCCAACGTGATCGGCCCGGGCGTGGCGCTGGATATCGACAAGCTCCTCAAGGAGTACGACGACGTGGTCGGCCGCGGCATCCCCCGGCCCAAGCTGTTCATCAGCGACCGGGCGCAGGTGATGATGCCCTACCATGTGGATTTTGACCGCTTCGAGGAGGAACGCCTGGGCAAGGCGAGCTTCGGCTCCACCAAGAGCGGCATCGCGCCCTTCTACGGCGATAAGTACCTTAAAATCGGCATTCAGGTGTGCATGCTGTATGACCCGCCCATGCTGCGGGAGCGCCTGCACGGCGCGATCACCCAGAAAAACGCCATTCTGGAGGCGCTGTACCACAAGCCGCCGATTGACGAGGAAGCGCTGTACCATAAGCTCCTGGAGCAGGCCGAAAGCATCCGCCCGATGGTGATCGATACCACCGCCTACCTGCATCAGGCGCTGGCGGAGCAGAAATCCATCCTGCTGGAAGGCCAGCTGGGGAGCCTGCGCGACCCCGACCACGGCATTTACCCGTTTACGACGTCCGCCTCCCCGCTGGCGGGGTACGGCGCGGTGGGCGCGGGCGTGCCGGCCAGCGCCATCACCAACATCTATTGCGTTACCAAGGCGTACTCCAGCTGCGTGGGCGCGGGCCCCTTCACCACCGAGCTGTTCGGCGACGCGGCGGTGGAGCTGCGCAACCGCGGCGGCGACGCGGGCGAGTACGGCGCGACTACCGGCCGCCCCCGGCGCGTGGGCTGGTTTGACGCGGTCGCCACGCGCTACGGCTGCATGGTGCAGGGCGCGACCGAGTGCGTGCTCACCAACCTGGACGTGCTGGGCTACCTGGACGAAATTCCCGTATGCACGGCCTACGAGGTCGAAGGCCGCACGATCACCGATTTCCCGAACACCCCCACGCTGATGAAGTGCAAGCCCGTCTATACCAAGCTGCCCGGCTGGAAGGCCGATGTGCGCGGCGTCACCAGCTTTGACGCGCTGCCGCCCAACTGCCGCAGCTATGTGGATTTCCTGCAAAAGCAGGTTGGCGTGCCCATCCGCATGATTTCTACCGGCCCCAAGCGCTGCGAAACGTTCCGGCGCTGAAGGGTTAGGATACGCCCGGTTCTTCGGACAGGCAAAGGCCCGCGCATATTTCGCGCGGGCCTTTGGCGTATGCGTTTGTTCCGTAAAATGGCGTGAACGTGCCTGCCGGCGCGCGCTGCACGCGTTTGCCTCGCGGCCGTGGGGAGCAAAGGGTTTAGCTGCCCGTGTTGCGCCCGGCCGACGGCGGCCGGTCAGGCAAACGCGAGAACCGCCTGAGCGCGGGCTGGCCCTAACGCCGGCTCAGTTCCACAGCCTGTCGTTGGACCACTCGGCATCCCACTGGGCCGTCGGTTCCCACAGGCCAGGAATGTCGGGGTGAAGGTGCGCGGCGATCAGCTCCTCGTTGAGCGCCTCGATGCCCAGGCCCGGCGCTTCCGGCACGGCGATGAAGCCGCTTTGCACAAGGGGGTTGGGCAGGCCCGTGACCAGATCGTTCCACCAGGGC
>JAAYUF010000139.1 GCA_012517815.1 Clostridiales bacterium | reverse complement strand
CTCGAGGGTGCGCCGGGTCAGCAGCGGCTGATCGCCCACGCAAAACAGGCAGCCGTCCGTATCCGCAAGGGCGCTGAGGCCCAGCCGGATAGTATCGCGCACCTCCGGCAGGTGATGCAGGATGCACGGTAGCCCGTAGGCCTGCGCCAGATCGCGCACGGCCAGGCTGCGGGTGACCACGATGCTCTTCAGGCCCTCCGGCAGCACGGCAAACAGCCGCCGGAGCATCGGTTCGCCCGCGAAATCCGCCAGCAGCTTGTTGCTGCCAAAGCGCACGCTTTCGCCCGAAGCCAGAACCACACAGCCCAGGGTCATACGCGCCTCGCTTTCCCGGGGTTTACCCCCGTACGGGAACGCGCCGGACAGGCGGCCCGTGCCGACCGTCCGGCGCCGGTCAATGGAGGATGGTGCCCGTCAGGCCCCGCACGCCCGCCCGCGCCTTGTGCAGCTCGGTGATCACGGCGGTGCGGCCCTCTTTGCCGCGCACAAACGCGATGGCGGCTTCCACCTTGGGCTTCATGCTGCCCTCGGCAAACTGGTTTTCTTCCAGATACCGCAGCGCGTCCTGCCAGGGCAGGTCGGTGAGCCATTCCTGCTCGGGCGTGCCAAACCGGATGGCCACTTTTTCCACCGCCGTGAGGATGATCAGCGTATCCGCGTCCAGCGTATCCGCCATCAGGGCGCTGGCGGAATCCTTGTCGATCACGGCGCCGATGCCGCTTAAGTGGTGCCCCTGCGCGACCACGGGGATGCCCCCGCCGCCCGCGGCCACCACGATCTGCCCCGCGTCCAGCAGGGCGTGAACGGTTTCGATCTCCACAATCTCAATCGGTTTGGGCGAGGCGACCACACGGCGGTAGCCGCGCCCCGCGTCCTCCACCACAACCCAGCCCTTTTCGGCCACCTTCTCCTGGGCTTCCTCCCGGGTCATGAACGCGCCGATGGGCTTGGTGGGGCGAAGGAAGGCGGGATCGTCCGGGTCGACGCGCACCTGGGTAAGCACTGTGGACACGGCCTTATGAATGCCGCGGTCGATCAGTTCCTCCCGCAGGGCGTTTTGCAGATCGTACCCGATGTAGCCCTGGCTCATCGCCACGCACACCGAAAGCGGGGCGGGCGGCTCCTGATGCCGGGCGGCGTATTCCTGCATGGCGATCTGGAGCATGCCCACCTGTGGGCCGTTGCCGTGGGAAAGGATGATTTCGTGGCCGTCCTCCACCAGATCGGCGATGGCCTTGGCCGTGAGCTTCACGGCGGCCATCTGCTCGGGAAGGGTCTTGCCCAGGGCGTTGCCGCCCAGGGCGATCACCAGGCGTTTGCCTGTGCGCTGCATACTGCCCCTCCTGCCGGGCTACTCGTACAGCCGGCGGCTCTTGTCGCCCATGGAACGCAGCACCTCGACCGGGTTTTTCACCTTGGCCAGGAAGATCATCGCGGCGATGATGTAGGGCTTGAAGGAGGCTTCGGTGTAGAGCGGATCGCGGTAGCGGTCAAACACGCTGGCGGCCACCTCGCCCTCCTTGCAGCTGACGCCGCTGATATCCGCGGGCAGGCAGTGCAGGTAGAGGGCCTTGCCGCCCTTGGTGAGCGCCATGCGCTCCTCGGTGCACTCCCAGTCCTTATGCTGCGCGTTTTGCTGCAACAGCTCCTTTTCCAGCGCACGGATGCCCTCGGCGTCGCCGCGGCCGTAGAGCGCCGTGCGGCGCTCCATGGCGCTGAAGCTGGCCCAGCTCTTGGGGTAAACGATATCCGCCCCGCGGAAGGCCTCGTCCATGGAGTGAACGCGCGTAAAGCTGCCGCCGCTCCCTTTCGCGTTGGCGCGCGCAACCGCCTCTACCTCGGGCATCACCTCGTACCCTTCCGGGTGCGCCAGCACGACTTCCATGCCAAAGCGCGTCATCAGGCCGATGACGCCCTGCGGCACGGACAGGGGCTTGCCGTAGCTGGGCGAGTAGGCCCAGGTCATGGCGACTTTTTTCCCCTTCAGGTTTTCCACACCGCCGAAGTGGTTGATCAGGTGCAGGGTATCGGCCATCGCCTGCGTGGGGTGGTCGATATCGCACTGGAGGTTGACCAGCGTGGGCTTCTGCGCGAGCACGCCCGCCCTGTGCCCCTCGGCGACGGCGTTGACCACCTCGTGCATATAGGCGTTGCCCTTGCCGATGTACATATCGTCCCGGATGCCGATCACGTCCGCCATGAAGGAGATCATGTTGGCGGTTTCGCGCACGGTTTCGCCGTGGGCCACCTGGCTTTTGCCCTCGTCAAAGTCCTGCACGGTCAGGCCCAGCAGGTTGCACGCGGAGGCGAAGCTGAACCGGGTGCGGGTGGAGTTGTCGCGGAACATGGAAATCGCGAGCCCGCTGTCAAAAATCTTGGGGGACACGTTGTTTTCCCGGAGCGCGCGCAAGGCCTCCGCCACCTCGAAGGTGGCGCGGATCTCCGCGTCGGTCTTTTCCCAGGTGAGGAAGAAATCCCCCTCGTACATCTTGGAAAAATCAAGGGATTGAAGCGTTTGCAGGGCTTTTTGCAGATCGGCCATCGGTGATCGTCCTTTCAGCGTAGGTTCGGGGCGGGTCGGTTTCCGTGGCCTGCGCGGGTATAACCCGGCCGGCTTACTTGCAGTAGAGGGTCGGCATGGCCGCGTAGACGGCGCAGCACTTGACCAGATCGGCCTTCCAGGTGATCTCGTTGGGGGCGTGGGCCTGCGCTTCCCTGCCCGGGCCAAAGCCGATGCAGGGCACGCCGTAGCGGCCCATGATGCTCACCCCGTTGGTGGAGAACGTCCACTTGTCCACCTTGGGCTCGCCGTACAGGCCGCGGAAGCTCTCCACCATCGCCTGCGTCGCCGGGTGCTCCGCCGGGATCACCCACGTGGGGAAGTAGCAGTCCGTGGGGTAGGTAAGCCCCGTCCAGCTCGGGCGATCATACTTGTACATGCTCACCTGCGCGTCGTACTTGCGGCAGCTGGGCAACGCGCGTACCTCTTCCAGCGCGCTCTGGTAGGTTTCCCCGTCGGTCAGGCGGCGGTCCAGCGATACGGCGCAGCCGTCGGCCACGGCGCAGCGGCTGGGCGAGGTGGAAAAGATTTCGCTCACTGTGACCGTGCCCTTGCCAAGGAACGGGTCGTAGTGCAGGCGCTCGTTGAGCTCCCGCACCTCCTGCAGGATATCGGCCATCATGTAGATGGCGTTCTTGCCGCGCTCCGGCGCGCTGCCGTGGCAGCTGACGCCCTTGACGTCGATGCGAATTTCCATGCGCCCGCGCTGGCCGCGGTAGATGTTGCCGTCCGTGGGCTCGGTGATCACCACAAACTCGGGCTTTACCTTGTCCTCCTTGAGGATATACTGCCAGCACAGGCCGTCGCAGTCCTCCTCCTGCACGGTGCCGGTTACCAGCACGCGGTAGCGGTCGGTGAGCAGGCCCAGTTCCTTCATCACCTTCGCGCCGTACACGGCGCTCACGATGCCGCCCAGCTGGTCGCTCGCGCCGCGCCCGCCGATCTCGGACTCGTTCTCATAGCCCAGGTAAGGGTCAAACGTCCAGTTGTCGCGGTTGCCCACGCCCACGGTATCAATGTGTGCGTCAAACGCGATCAGCTTTTCGCCCGTGCCCATGGTACCCAGCACATTGCCCATCGGGTCGACCGTCACGCGGTCAAAGCCGACCGCCTTCATTTCCTGCTCAATGCGACGGATGACGCCTTCCTCCCCGCAGCTTTCCCCGGGGATCGCGATCAAATCGCGGAGGAACCGGGTCATCGCGTGCCCATACCCCTGCGCGGCCGCCTTTACCTGTTCAAAGTCCATCCCTCTACACTCCTCTGGCGCTGCCTAGACCGACGCGACCGCGCCGTCCCAAACGATACGCCGGTAATTTTCCGGGTCGGTATCCCCCTCGGTGGAAAACAGAAGCACGCGGGACTTCTCGTCCAGCCCCAGCGCGGCCTTGAGCGGCGCGTAGGCCGGATCGGTCATCACGGTGCTGACCACGCCCATGCCCACCGCGCCGCTCTCCCCGCTGACCACCTGCGGGTCGCCCTTCACGGGCGCGCCCAGCATGCGCATGCCGCGGGCGCTCACCCAGTCCGGGCAGCTCAGGAAAGCCGCGGTGTGGTTGCGCAGGATATCCCATGAAAGGGTGTTGGGTTCGCCGCAGGCCAGCCCCGCCATGATGGTTTCCAGATCGCCCTGCACGATGCGCGGCCTGCCGTCCCCGGCCAGCGCGCCCCGGTAGAGACAATCGGCGGCGCTGGCTTCCACGACGGCGACCACCGGCGGCTGATCGGCAAACCGGTTTTGCAGGTAGCCCTGCACCGCGCCCGCCAGCGAGCCCACGCCCGCCTGTACGAACACGTGCGTCGGCGGCGCGCCCGCGGCCGACAGGAACTGATCGGCGGCTTCGCGCGCCATGGTGCCGTACCCCTGCATGATGTAGCCCGGGATATCCTCATAGCCCTCCCAGGCGGTATCCTGCACGATCACGCCGCGCGGCGTTTCGGCGGCCTCGCGGGCGGCGATGCGCACGCATTCGTCGTAGTTCTCCTCCTCGATGGTCACCTGCGCGCCTTCGCGGGCGATGTTGTCATAGCGAATCCGCGCGCTGCCCTTGGGCATGTGCACCACGGCCTTCTGCCCCAGCTGCCGGGCCGCCCACGCCACGCCGCGGCCGTGGTTGCCGTCCGTCGCGGTAAAGAAGGTCGCCTGGCCAAACTCCGCGCGCAGGCGGGCCGAGGTCAGGTACTCGTAATCCGTATCCGCTAGGTCGCGGCCCAGCTGCCCCGCGATGTAGCGGGCTATGGCGAACGAGCCGCCCAGCACCTTGAAGGCGTTCAGCCCGAAACGGTAGCTTTCGTCCTTCACGCACAGGGCGGCAAGCCCCAGATGCCGGGCCATGCCGGTCAGATCGGCCAGCGGCGTGACCCCATACTGGGGAAAACTCCGGTGAAAACGGTACGCGCGCTCGACGTTTTCCAGGCTCATCAGGCGAAGATGCCGGTCGTCGGAGCGCGGCATGCGGTTGGCTGTCCATTGGATCGGCTGCATGGCGGGGGTTCCTCTCCTTTGGCGCGCGTTGGCGCTTCTGTTTTCAGGCGTGCCCGGCAGGGCCGGGCGCTTCGCCCTCATGGCCTACGTGTTTGTAGGTTTGCTCCACCACGCGCTCCAGCGCGTTTAGGATGCTGTCATACCCGGTGCAGCGGCACAGGTGCCCGGAGATCAGCTTGCGCAGCTCCTCGCGGCTGTAACGCTTCCCGGTGCCCACAATTTCCACCGCGCTCATGATCAGCCCCGGCGTACAGAACCCGCACTGCGTGGCCGCCTCGTCGATAAACGCCTGCTGTACGGGGTTGAGCTCGCCGGTCGGGCTTTTGAGGCCCTCCACCGTCAGGATGCTGCGGCCTTCGGCCCACAGCGAAAGGTAGATGCAGGTGTCAAAGGCCTCGCCGTCGATGAGCACGGTGCACGCGCCGCACTCGCCCACCTCGCAGCCCTTTTTCACGCTGGTCAGCCCCAGGCGGTTTCGCAGGGTGTCCGCGAGGCTTTCGCGCTCGTCCACGGGGATGGACACCTCTCGGCCGTTCACGGTCATGGTCAGGGTTTTAAACATCCGCCTCGCCTCCCGCGTTCACAATCGCCTGCCGCACAGCCCGGCGGCTCATTTCGCTGACCAGCTGCAGCCGGAACTCGCGGCTCGCGCGCCAGCTGGAGCGGGGCTTCACTTCGTTCAGCGCGCCCTGCGCGATCCGGTCCAGCAGTTCCGGGGTGATCGCCGCGCCGCGCACGGCCTCCTCGGTGGCCGTGCAGCGCATCGGCGTCGGGGCCGCCACGCCGTAGGCCAGGCGCAGCTCCGCAATCGCCTTTTGGTCCGGCGTGAGTCTGACCATGGCCGCGCAGCCCAGCGTTGCGATTTCCATGGCGTTGCGCTTGCCGTACTTGAGGTAGCAGCCGCCGAAGCCCTCGTAATCCGCGCGGGCAATGCGGATGGCCGTCAGAATCTCGTCGTGCCGGCGCACGGTTTTACCGGGTCCGGTGTAGAATTCGCGGATGGGCACAAGGCGCGTGCCCTCCCCGCCGGTCAGTTCCAGCGTGGCGTTGAGCGCCCACAGGGAGCTGGCGCTGTCGGCGCTGGTAACGCCGTTGCACACGTTGCCGCCGATGGTGCCGATGTTGCGAATCTGCGGCCCGCCCACCTGATCCGCCGCGTAGGCCAGCATCGGCACGGTACGCAGGAGGATGGGATCGTTGGCGATGCGGCTGAAGGACGTTCCCGCCCGGATGACGATTTCGCCCTCCGCCGTCCGTTCGACGCCTTCCAGCTCCGCAAGCCCGTGGATGCTCACCAGCGAGCAGCCGGCGAGTTTCCCGTCCCGTATCTCGATAAGCACGTCGCTGCCGCCGGCAATCACGATGGCGCGCTCGTCCGCCCGCAGCGCGCGCACGGCGTCCGCCACGCTCCTGGCCTGGTAGAACTTTTCGATATCATACATTCGGGCCGACCTCCTTGATAAGCCCCGCCTGAACGAAGCCCTCCACGAGCTTCTGCGGGGAGAGGGGCAGGGTGTTGAAGTGCACGCCCGTCGCCTGCAGCACCGCGTTGCGGATGGCCGGAGCCGGGGAGATCGTGGGCGGTTCGCCCAGCGCCTTGTTGCCAAAGGGGCCGGAGGGGTCGCACAGCTCCACGAAAGCCGCCTCCAGGTCGGGCTGATCCATCGCGGTGGGCAGCTTGTAATCCAGCAGGTTATCGTTGCGCGGGCGGCCCTTTTCGTCGTAGAGCAGCTCCTCGGACAGCGCGTACCCAAGCCCCATGCTGATGCCCCCGTGCACCTGCCCTTCGGCCAGCTTGGGGTTGATGAGAATGCCGCTGTCGTGGACGTTGAGGATCCTGAGCACCGTCACGCGGCCCATGGGGATATCCACCTCCACCTCCGCGAAGGTGCAGCCGGTGGAAATGGTATTTTCGTGGCAGTCGATGCTGGCTTCCGCAAAGAGGCGCTCGGCCCGGTCGCGGCTGTACTGGGCTTCCAGCGCGAGATCGGCGATGGGCAGCAGCTTTTCCCGGCCCGCGCGGCGCACCACCCAGTCCGCCTCGGTATCCAGTTCTTCGGCGGGCTTTTTGAGCTTGTAGCTGGCGTAGTCCAGCACCTTGCCCTTGAGAATCTCGCCCGTGCGCTTCACGGCCATGCCGCACACGTAGGTCTGCCGGGAGCCGTACGCGCCCAGGTCAAACGGGGAAACGTCCGTATCCTGCGTGGATACGATGTGCACGTTGCCCTCGGTCAGCCCGACCGTTTCGGCGGCCATCTGGGTAAACACCGTATCCGCGCCCTGGCCGATCTCGGTGGCGCCCATTTGCAGGCTCACGGAGCCGTCCTCGTTCATGAACATCCGGCAGTTGCTCACCTCCAGCGAGATGGGGTACACGCCGGTCTTGTAATCGAACATCGCGAAACCCACCCCGCGGCGGATATCGCCCGTCTCGTGGGCGTAGCGGGCGCGCTTCTCGTCCCAGCCGAAGAGCGCGCGGCCCTTGGCGACGCACTCCCGAATGCCGTTGGAATAGGCGTGGATGCCCGTCGAAGGGTCCACATAGCCTTGCGGCATGCAGTTTTTCAGGCGCAGCTCCAGCGGGTCCATGCCCAGCTTATCCGCCAGGTCCTCCATCAGACACTCGGTGATGAAATCCGACTGCGGGATGCCGTAGGCGCGCATGGCGCCGGCGGTGGCGTGGTTGGTGTAGGCGGTGTAGCCGTCGCCCTCGGTCACCCTCTGGTCGTGGTAGAGCTGCTTGAACATCGTGACGCAGTTGGCGCAGATGGAATGCCCGTGGGAGGCATACCCGCCCTGATCGCTGTAGGCTTCCAGCTTGCGTGCGATCAGCGTGCCGTCCGGGCGGGCCAGCGCCTTCACCTTCGCGTGGATGGCGTGGCGCACGCGCGTGCAGGCCATGGTTTCCTCGCGGGTCAGTTCCAGCTTGACCAGCCGGCCGCCCAGCTGCTGGGTCAGGAAGGCGTTGAGCGGCTCGTAGAGCACGTCCTGCTTGTTGCCAAAGCCGCCGCCGATGTAGGGTTTGATCACGCGCACCCTGGCCCAGGGAATCCCCAGCGCCTGCCCCACCACGCGGCGCACGATGTGCGGTATCTGCGTGGAGGTAACCACCACGATGCGGTCGTTTTCCATATAGGCGTAGGATTGCGGGGTTTCCATGTGGCAGTGCTGCACGGTCTGCGTGCCGTACTCTCCCGTCACTTCCACCAGCCCGGGCTCGCTGTGTTTCGCTTCCTCGTAGGTGCCTTCGCCGATGCGGTAACTGCTCTGGCCCAGCAGGTTGGTATCGCGCACGCCGGGGTGCAGGGGCATCGCGTCGGGTGCCAGCGCGGCTTCCACGCTCAGGATCGGGGCGTATTCCTCATACTCCACCTTCACCAGCCGCGCGGCGCGCGCGGCCGCCACCTCATCCACGGCCACCACGGCGGCGATATCGTCGCCGTACACGCGCACGCGCTCGTTGAGCAGCCTGCGGTCGTACACGTCGCCCTTGGCCTTGTCCAGCACGTAAGGATGCCCGGCGGTCGCAAACTCGATATCGGGCACGTCAAAGCAGGTGAATATCTTCACGACGCCCGGCACCGCGAGGGCTTCGCTCAGGTCAAATTGAACGACTTTTCCGTTGGCGATGGTGCTGCGCACCACCTTGGCGACCAGCGCGCCGGCAGGCATCAGGTCGGCGGTGTATTTGGCCGCTCCCGTCACCTTCTCGTACGCGTCGACGCGCTTGATGCTGTCCCGAACGCCCATGCAGGGTTTCCTCCTTAATCCGCCGCCCGTCGGCGGCCCGCGTGCTGTTACAGTTCAATCGGCTGTCCAGCCACAAATTTGCGCGTGACCGCGCACTCGCCGGACAGGTACATCGCCCGCTGCGCGCGTTCCTCCACGCTCAGCGCCTGCGGATGGGGCAAGCCGGCATCGTCCAGCACGATCAGGTCCATCTCGTAGCCCGGCTCAAAGCTGCCCACCCGGCCGAAGAACGCGCCGCCGCCCTTGGTGGCCATGTAAAACGCCTCCGAAAGGGTCAGCGCCAAGTCGTTTTTGTCCACAAGCCGCCAGTAGAGCTTGCTCGCCTGCACGGCGTCGGTCACGGCGCGGAACAGGTCGATGGTCTGCCCGCCCGCCACGTCGCTGCCCAGCCCGACCCGCACGCCCGCGCGCAGGAGCTTTCGTACCGGGGCGATGCCGCTGCGGATGTTCATGTTGCTGGCCGGGCAATGCGCCACGGTGACGCCGCGGGTTTTCAGCAGTTCGATTTCCTCGTCCTCCGGGTAGACCGCGTGCGCCATCACGGTGCGGGGGCCCAGCATCCCAAGGCGGTCGTAGGCGTCGGCGTAGCTTTGCGCGTCGGGGCAAAGCGTGCGCACCAGCTTGATTTCCTCCAGGTTCTCCGACAGGTGCGATTGCACCGGCGCGCCGTATTCGGCCGCAAGGTTGGCGAGCTGTCTGCACAGCTCGTCCGAGCAGGCGGGGATGAAGCGCGGGGTCACGGCCGGTCTGAACTGTATAAACCGATCCGAAGCCTCCCGAAGCCACTTTTCACAATCCTTTGCGCCCCGCTCTGCCGAACATTCGCACAGGAATTCCGGCGCGTTTCGGTCCATGCTCACCTTGCCGACAAACCCCCGCAGGCCGCTCTTTTCCAGCTTTTCCGTCAGCAGGAGCGTCGCGGGCACATGCAGGGTCGCAAAACAGCTTAGCCTGGTGGTGGCGCTTTTGCGCATCGCGTCCACAAACAGGTCGTAAGCGAGGCCGGCGTAATCCAGATCGGCGTATTTACTCTCTTCGGGAAAAGCGCGCGTAGCAAGCCATTCGAGCAGTTCCAAATCCATGCCCAGGCCGCGGTAGGCGAACTGTGGCGCGTGCACGTGCAGGTCGCACAGGCCCGGCATCACCAGCCGGCCGCTTTCGTCGATCAGCGGCAGCGCGGCGTATCGCTCGGGAAGCGTATCAAAAACGCCCGCGCACACGCCGTCCGCACAGACCACATATCCCCCCGGAACGGTCGTCAAGCGCTCCGGGCGTTCACTGTAGCAAATGTCGCCCCGTAAAACGAAATCCATAGGGTAACCTCGCGTTTCCGCCCACGGCATCTGATTCGCCTGAGCTTATTATAAGGCGCGCCTCCGCCGATGTCAAATCGGAAAAGCCAAGGGCGCGCACCGCACAAACGGTACGCGCCCTTGCGTGGAGAACCTTCGCGCCGTCCGGGAGCGTTGCGTTGCGAAGAGTTGCGTTGTCCTTTATCGAGAGCCGCGGGCTCAGTGCCTGCTCTTGTGGCCGAGGTACGCCTCCTGCACGCTCTGGTTTTGCAGGAGCGCCTCGCCCGTATCCTTGAGGATAATCGAGCCTGTTTGCAGCACGTAGCCGTAATGCGCGGCGTGCAGGGCGGCGTTGGCGTTCTGCTCGATCAGCAGGATGGTGATGCCCTGTTCGCTCAACTGCCGGATGATGCCGAAGATATCCTTGACCACCAACGGCGCCAGCCCAAGGGAGGGCTCGTCCATCATCATCAGCCTGGGACGGGTCATCAGCGCGCGGCCGACGGCCAGCATCTGCTGTTCGCCGCCCGAAAGCGTGCCCGCCAGCTGCCAGGAGCGCTCCTTGAGGCGCGGGAACAGCGTATGCACGCGCTCCAGATCGTTGCGGATGCCTTCCTCGTCCTTGCGCAGGTAGGCCCCGATCTTGAGGTTTTCAAGCACCGTCAGGTTGGGGAACACGCGCCGGCCTTCCGGCACCATGGCGATGCCGCGCTGCACCACCTTTTGCGCGTCCAGTCCCAGGATGTTTTGCCCCTCGTAGAGGATGGCGCCGCTCCGGGCGCGCACGATGCCGCTGATGGTGCGCAGCGTCGTGGATTTGCCCGCGCCGTTTGCGCCGATCAGGGTGACGATCTGCCCTTCCTCCACGGAAAAGCTGATGCCCCGAAGCGCGTGGATGCCGCCGTAACTCACATGGAGATCCTTCACTTCCAGCAGGCTCATTCTTCCGCCACCCCCAAATACGCCGTGATCACGTCCGGGTTGGACTGGATTTCCGCCGGCGTGCCCTCGGCGATCAGCGCGCCGAAGTTGAGCACGTAGATGCGGTCGGAAATATCCATCACCAGATTCATATCGTGCTCGATGAGGAGCACCGTCAGGCCGAAGCGGTCCTTGATCTCGCGGATGAAGGCGGACAGGTCCTCCGTCTCCTGCGGGTTCATGCCGGCAGCCGGTTCGTCCAGCAGCAGCATGGAAGGGTTGGTGGAGAGGGCGCGCGCGATTTCCAGCCGGCGCTGCTGGCCGTAGGGCAGCGAGGTGGCGATTTCATCGCACTCGTTTTCCAGCCCCACAATCCGCAGCAACTCCATGGTTTCCTCCCGCATGCGGCGCTCCTCGCGCGCGTTGAGGTGCAGCGCGGTCGAGAAAAAGTTGGCTTTCAGGTGCATATGCTTGGCGACCAGCACGTTGTCAAACACCGTCATGCTTTTAAACAGGCGGATGTTCTGAAACGTGCGCGCCATGTTCAGCCTGGTGATGCGGTCGGGCGTGTTGTTCACGCTGCGGGGGTACTCCCCCAAATGCCCGGCGGCGTACATCTTGCGCATTTTGCCCCGTGGGTGATCCTCGGCAATCACCCTGCCGCGCAGGCTCACGCGGCCGTTGGTGGGCGCATACACGCCGGTAATCACGTTAAACACCGTGGTTTTGCCAGCACCGTTGGGGCCGATCAGGGCAACGATCTCGCCCTCGTTCACGTCCATGCTCACGTCGTTGACGGCCACAACGCCGCCAAACTGCATGGTCACGTTTTCCAGGTGCAGCACGTTTTCGCTCATGACCTGCCGCCCTCCTTTCCGTTCAGCTTGCGCCGTTTTCGGAAGAGGTCCGGCAGCTCCTGCGTGCCCATGATGCCCTTGCGGAAGAACAGCACCACCGCCATGATGATCACGGAGAACACCACCAGACGGAAGCCGTTACGCAGCAGCGGCACTTTCCAGCCGTTCCACACCTGCTCCTGATCCAAAAACCGCAGCCACCATTCCGAGCACGCCACAAACAGGAAGGAACTCATCACGCTGCCCGTGATGGAGCCAATGCCGCCGATGACCACCATCAGCAAGATCTCGTAGGTCATGGCGGTGGTAAAGCTTTTGGCCTGCACGGAGTTGGCGTACATCGCCAGCATCGCGCCGCCCACGCCCGCGAAAAACGAGCTGGTGCAAAACGCGAGCATCTTGTGCCGGGCCAGGTTGATGCCCATGGCCTCCGCGGCGGTTTCGTCATCGCGGATGGCCTTGAACGCCCGGCCGAAGGAGGAGTTGATCAGGAGCACGATAAACGCCACGCACACCCCCGTGATCAGGAATGGGACCAGCGTGGACAGGTGCAGCACCACCTCGCCCTGCGCGTTTCGGATGTTGAAATCGTTAAACGTCGGGAACAGGCGCAGGAGGTTGGAGCCGTTGGTCAGCAGGCCGATCTTGTCCCACTGGAAAATGGCGCGGATGATCTCCGCGAAGCCCAGCGTCGCAATCGCCAGATAGTCGCTTTTAAGCCTGAGCACCGGCAGGCCGATGAGGAACGCGAACAGCGCCGCGAAGACGCCGGCCAGCGCCACAGCCACCAGCACCGGAAGGCTGAACTGGATCAGGCCGCCGTCATAGTACTGGTACACCGAGAGGCGCTGCGCCACCGGGATGGTGAAGATGGCGTAGGTATAGGCCCCGATGAGCATGAAGCCCGCCTGCCCCAGGGAAAACAGGCCCGTAAAGCCGTTGAGCAGGTTCATGGACACGGCGACCAGCGCGTAGGTGGCGCCCTTCTTGAGCACCGTAAACAGCATGGATGTGGAGGGCATCACCTGTTCCAGCACGAAGGCCAGCACATAGACCAGCGCGATCACGATGATGGTGAGGAGGGTCGCGCGGTCCAGCTTCTTGACCCGGACGGCGGGTTTTCCATTCGTCATAGCCTTCACCTCACACCTTCTCGGTTTGTTTCTCGCCAAACAGACCCGTGGGTTTGACGATCAGGATGATGATGAGCAGCGCGAAGGTGAACGCGTCCGAGAACGTGGTGAACCCCAGCATCCCGGTGGTGATCTTGGCTTTGATGAGGATGGTATCCAGCCCCTTGAGCAGGTTTTCGCAGATCCCGATGATAAACGCGCCCACCACAGCGCCCGGCACCGAGCCGATGCCCCCGAATACCGCCGCAACGAATGCCTTGAGGCCGGGCATGTTGCCGGAGGTCTGGATGACGGTGGTGTAGTTGGTAAAGTAAAGCACCGAGCCCACGGCGGCCAGGAACGAGCCGATCACAAAGGTCACGGAGATCACGGAGTTGATCTTGACCCCCATGAGGCGGCTGGTTTCAAAATCCTTGGACACCGCGCGCATCGCCATGCCGATTTTGGTGTGGTTGATCAGCAGCACCAAAAGCACCACCAGAATCAGCGTGAGGATGGGGGTGACGATGGTCACCATGCGGGTGGAGGCGCCGCCGATGGTAACGGTTTCCGAAATGAAGGGGATGCTGGGGTAGAACTGGTTGAGGCCGCCGGTGATGTAGAGCACGAGGTTTTGCAGCGTGTAGCTGACCCCGATGGCGGAGATCATGATGGACATGCGGGGCGCGGTGCGCAGGGGTTTGTACGCGACGCGCTCGATGGCAAAGCCGACCGCCGCGGTGGTCACCAGCACCAGCGGGATGGCCACGTACAGCGGCACGCCGCTGGAGGTGATGTACACCATCAGGATGCCGGCCACCATGAACACGTCGCCGTGGGCGAAGTTGATCAGGCGCAGGATGCCGTACACCATGGTGTAGCCGATGGCGATCAGCGCGTATTGCCCGCCGACGGAAATGCCGGAAAGCAGGTAAGGCAGGACTGTGCTGAACACGGAGAAGCCTCCTTCGCGCCCGGTGGGCGCTTCGTGAATCCGGGGTGCCGGGCCGCGCCGGCCGGGTTCGCGGGCGCATACCGCGCGGCGGAACCGGTGCGGGCCGCTCCATTCCAGGCCTTCACGCGCAGGGGAGCGCGGCGCAAGCGCCCTTGTCGCACGGGAACAGGGGCGCGCAGGCCAGCGGCGTCGGCACGGGGAACGGCGCGGGGTCCTGTGCGTCAAGGCCTGGAATGGGTTTCTGGCGTGCGACCGGCCCAAACGGGCCGGGCCGCTGAACGCGATTCGGCGAGGGCAAGATTGCCCTCGCCGATCGTTGCAGGATTGGGTTGGGACCCGGAAGCCGGGGCGTGATTACTCGACGCTCTGCACGGTCACGAAGTCCCAGGCGCCGGTCTCGGTGTTGGCGGTCTTGATGTAAGCCACGTTGCGCACCGCGTCGCCGGGGTCGGCGAACTTGATCTCGCCGGACACGCCGGTGTATACGACATTCCAGATCGCCGTGTTGACGGCCTTGGAATCGGTGGTGCCGGCGGCCTTGAGGGCTTCCAGCGCCACGAAGTACGCGTCGTACCCCATCGCGCTCACGGCCGCGACCATATCGTTGCCGCCGTTGTTGGTGAGCATGTCGGGATTGGCGTTCATCCATTCCTTGATGCCGGTATCGAACTCAGGCGCGCCGCCTTCCTGGTAGAAGGTGCTCACGTAGATCTTCAGACCGGTGCCCTTGGCGACTTCCACAACCTTGTTGCTGTCCCAGGTATCGCCGCCCAGCAGCGGGTAGGTCGCGTTCTGCGCGGCCGCCTGGCTGATGATCTGGGTGCTGTAGGCGATGGAGCAGGGAGCGAAGAAGACCTGCGCGCCAAGCGTGGTGGCGGTGTTGAGGTAGCTGGTGAAGTCCGAGGTGCCGGTGGGGAACGTCTCGGAAACCACAGTGCCGCCCAGGGCCTTGAAGGCTTCCTCGAAGTAGTGGCACAGGCCCACGTCGTACTCGTTGCCCAGCTCGGCCAGGCAGTAGGCGTTGGTCACGCCCAGGGTCTTGTAGGCGTAGTTGGCCAGAACCGTGCCCTGGAAGGGATCCAGGAAGCAGATGCGGAAGTAGTGGGTGTTGCCGGCGGTCACCTGCGGGTTGGTGCAGCTGATGCCGATGGCGGCGATGCCGGCGTCCGCAAAGTACGGGGAGCCCGCGATGGAGACGCCCGAGCCGTAGGAGCCCAGCACCACGCTCACGCCTTCGCTGACCAGCTGCTGCGCGGCGGAGGGAGCCTTGTCCGCGGAGGAGCCGTTGTCCGCATACACAAGCTGCACGGTATAGGTTACCCCGCCGATGTCCACGGTGGGCTGCACATAATTGGCGTACTGAATGCCAAGGATTTCCTGTTTCCCGCCGGCGCCGCTGTCGCCGGAAGCGGGCTCATACACGCCGATTTTCACGACGTTTTCCGCAAGAGCAAGGGAAGAAAGGGAGAAGACCAGCGTCAGGGCAAGCAGAACAGCCATGATTTTTTTCATATGTACCTTTCGCCTCCCAATTTGTAGTTAATCGCATTATAGAGGAACGCGCGCGGTTTTGCAAGCCGAAAATCGCGGGAATGCAAAAGCAGAACAGGGTAGCGCGCGAAAGCGGTTATGGTATCTGACTTTATCGACCGGGTTTCGCGGCGGATGGATGGAGGCGTACCCGCGATATGCAAACGGACGGGGGAAGGCTGCGCCGCGCGGGTGGCGCGCGGGCGGACGCCCGGGGGCGGAGCGGCGGGATGGGCGTGGGGATCAGACGCGGAAAGCCGGATGGCTAGGGGCGCCGGAAACGGCGATCGAATAACGCTTTTCGCTTGCGTTCCCCCTGCCCAAAGCCGACGCCGTGCACCCCGGGGCCGCTGCGCGGCCCCGGAAAACCCGAAGCGGCGGGCCAACCGCCCGAAAGGCCTTCAGGCAAGCGATGGCAGCCGATACCCTTTCCATGCGGGGAACGCCTCCGCCTCACCGCGCATTCCGCCTGTGGTACGATTTCGAAGTCATGAACGCCTCCCGCGCACGGCGCTTTCCTCCTGTGGCTTCGCCGCGCAGGCTCGGCAGAACCCCGATACGCTTTCGCTTCCGCTCCTTATCCCGACAGAAAATGGTTCGGGCGCCTGGTGCCTGCATGAACAGCCATCGCAGGACAACGCCTTCTCCGCCGCAACCGCTCATCACCCTCCCCCGCGGTCAGTTCCCGCTCCGGTTTCCCCCTGCCCGGCTGGAAAGCCGCACGTCGGGCTTTCCTCCGCGCAGCGCATCGCCCGGGCGTCCGCCGTCGTCCCGGCGGCGTGCCCCCCACCTGCGCAAAGAGCCCGTGCCTCAGGCGGAGGCACGGGCTCCCGAAACGGATTGTTTCAAGCGTATCGCTAGTTTTTCCCTTTTCGGAGGGTCACACGGCCCTGCGCACCACCGGCACTCGCGTGCAGCGTGGCTTCGGGCTTGTTTTTGCCAAAGCGCAGGAACCAGGGAAGCGCCACATGCCCCTGGGACAGTACGTCGAAGGCGACGGCGGCCAGCAGTACCAGACCCTTGACCAGCTTTTGCAGGTTGGAGTCGATGCCCAGGATGTTCATGCCGTTGTTGAGGATACCCATGATCAGCGCGCCGATGACCGAGCCGCTCACCGCGCCGATGCCGCCGTAGGCGCTCGCGCCGCCGATGAAGCAGGCGCCGATGGCGTCCAGCTCGAAACCGTCGCCGGCCATCGGGGTAGCGCTGTCCAGGCGGGCCGCGAACACCATCCCGGCGATGGCGCACAGGAAGCCCATGTTCACATAGCTGAAGAACATGAGCCGCTCGGTATTGACGCCGGACAGCCGCGCGGCCTTCGCGTTGCCGCCCATGGCGTAGATGTGGCGGCCCAGCACGGTCTTTTGGGTGATGAACGTATAGGCGGCGGCGATGACGCCAAGCACGATCAGCACGGCGGGGATGCCCTTATACCGCGCAAGAATCGTGAAAAACCACACGACGATTGTGGAGATGATAACCAGGCGGGTAATCAGAGCGCCCGTGGAAGCATACTCATACCCTTTGCGTTTCTTGCTTTGGTTGGAAAGCACCTGAATCACACAGTATGCCGCAGCGATCAGAATCCCCAGCAGCAAACAGGTCAGGTAGATCTTCATCCCGGCGATTTCCCACACCCCGATGAACTCCGGCATCGTGCCGACGAAGAACTGCTTGAACGCGTCCGGGAATACGGGAATCGCCTTGCCGCCTTGCAGAATCACAAGCGTGGCTCCGCGGAACACCAGCATGCCGCTCAGTGTGACGATGAAGGCCGGAATCTTCACGTACGCAATCCAGAAGCCTTGCCAGAAACCCACGAGAATACCGATGCCCATACACAGCAGAATGGACAGGTAGGGATCCCAGTTCCACTTCATGATGAAGGTGCCCGCGCAGGCGCCCACCAGGCCGACCACCGAGCCGACCGAAAGGTCGATCGACCCGCTGCCGATGATGCAAAGCAGCATGCCGATGGCGAGGATGACGATGTAGGCGTTTTGGTTGATTACGTTGTACACGTTCATGGGAAACAGCAGTTTCCCGCCGGTCAGGATTTGAAACATGATCACGATGACCAGCAGCGCCAGCATCATCGTGTATTGTTTCATGTTTTTCTTGACAATCGTGAGCACCTTGTTCATGCGCTGATTTCCCCCTTGCTGGCTTGCAGAATGCAGCCCATAATCGCTTCTTGCGTGGCGTCTTCCCGTGAGAACTCGGCGATCAGCTTGCTCTCGTTCATCACGTAGACCCGGTCGCACATCCCCAGAAGTTCTGGAAGTTCAGAGGAAATCATCAGAATCGCCTTGCCTTCCGAAGCCAGCTGGTTGATGATCTGGTAGATTTCGTATTTCGCGCCGACATCCACGCCGCGGGTGGGTTCGTCCATGATCAGGATATCGGGTTTGGCGAAGATCCATTTGCCCAGAAGCACCTTCTGCTGGTTGCCGCCGCTCAGGTTGCCGACAATCTGCTCCACGGTGGGCGCCTTGATGTCCAGCGTTTCCTTCTGTTCCCTGGCGCGGATGCTTTCCAGATCCTTGTCGATGACGCCGCGCTTGCTGACAAACTCAATGCGCGACAGCGTGACGTTATGCTTGATGGAGTTTGAGGTGACCAGGCCGTTGCCTTTCCGATCCTCGGTCACATACGCCAGCCCATGTTGAATGGCTTGGGGAACATTGCCCAACCGAACCGGTTTGCCGTCGATAAGCAGGGTTCCGGTGATCTTCTGCCCATAGGAGCGGCCGAATACCGACATGGCCAGTTCCGTGCGCCCGGCGCCGATGAGCCCGGCCACGCCGACGACTTCGCCGTGGTGGATATTCAGCGAAACGTTATCCACAACCTTTTTGTCGCCGTACTGGGGATGATAAACCGTCCAGCTCCGGATCTCGAAGGCGACGTCGCCCTTGACCGTGTGCTCCCGCGGGGGAAAGCGGTTGGTCATCTCGCGGCCGACCATGCCCTTGATGATGCGGGGCTCGGTGATCTGATCGACATTCTTGTCCAGCGTTTCGATGGACCTTCCGTCGCGGATGATGGTGATCCGGTCGGCGCAGTATTCAATTTCATTGAGCTTGTGGGAGATGATGATGGAGGTGATGCCATGTTCATGCTTGAATTCGATCAACAGATCGAGCAACTTTTTCACATCGTTTTCATTGAGCGACGACGTGGGTTCGTCCAGGATCAGCAACTTCACATCCTTGGTAAGCGCCTTGGCGATCTCCACCAGCTGCTGCTTGCCCATGCCGATATCCTTGATCAGCGTGCGCGGATTCTCGTTTAGCCCTACAATTTTCATATATTTAGCGGCCTGCTGGTTGGTGAGATCCCAGTTGATCACGCCCGCCGTACTCCGCTCATTTCCCAGGTACATGTTTTCGGCAATGCTCAGGCTGGGAACCAGCGCCAGCTCCTGATGGATGATGGCGATGCCACGGTTCTCACTGTCCTTGATGTTGCGAAAGGCGCACAGTTCATCCTGATAGAAAACATTGCCGGTATAGGATCCAAAGGGGTAGATGCCGGAGAGCACGTTCATCAGCGTGGATTTTCCCGCGCCGTTTTCGCCCACAATGGCGTGAATCTCGCCCTCAACCACATCGATATTGACATTATCCAGAGCCTTTACGCCGGGGAAAAGCTTGGTAATGTTCTCCATCCGCAGGATCGTCGATGCCATGAAGTGTCCTCCTTAGTTGCTGCACGGGGAGATGGCAGAGGCTGCCATCCCCCCGTCGCAAGGACGAATCAACTCTGATGTGCAGGTACTACGGAGATCTGATTAATCGGCCAGGCTTTCGGCGGTGTAGTAGCCGCTGCCGATGAGCAGTTCTTCATAGTTGTTGACATCGGCAAACAGCGGCAGGCAGTAGAAGGTGGGCACGTCGAACACGTGGTTGTTCACGGTGGAGTTGGTCTCGACCGGTTCGCCCGCGAGCACGGAGTTGACGATCGTGACGGTGCGGGCCGCAAGGATGCGGGTGTCCTTGAAGATGGACATGGACTGCAGGCCCTTGATGATGTTCTTCACGCTGGCGATGTCGCAATCCTGACCGGTGATGATCGGGAAGTTCTTGCCGACTTCGAAGCCGGCGGCGACCAGCGCGTTGGTGGCGCCCTGCGCGGTGGAGTCGTTGGAGCAGAGGACCACATCCAGCGGCGTGCCGCCGGCATAGTTGGCCGCGATGATATCGTCCATGCGGGCCTGGGCGGTAGCCGTCGTCCACTTGGGCGTGGCAACCTTGTCAAAGGTCGTCTGGCCGCTCACGCAAACCAGCTGGCCGTTGTCCAGGTACTGCTGAACCTTGCTCATGGCGCCGTTGAAGAAGTAGGTGGCGTTGTTGTCGCCCGGGTCGCCCGCGATGAACTCGATGTTGAAGGGGCCCTTGCCATCCGCGAGGCCGAGGGTATCCACAACATACTGGCCCTGGATTTCGCCGACCTGGAAGTTGTCGAAGGTGGCGTAGTAGTCCACGGCGTCGGTATCCAGGATGATACGGTCATGGCACACGACTTTGACGCCGGCTTCCTTGGCGGTGGCAAGCACGGTGCCCAGCGAGGTGGCATCGATGGCGGTGATGACCAGCACGTTGCAGCCGTTAAGCAGCATGGTTTCCAGCTGAGCGACCTGGGTGGGCACGTCGTTGTCACCGGCGTACTGAAGTTCCACTTCGTAACCGGCAGCCTCAAACTGCGCCTTCAGGTAATCGCCGTCCTCGTTCCAGCGTTGCAGACTCTTGGTGGGCATCGAGACGCCGACTTTGCCGGCGGCCATGGCGGAACCGACCACAGAGAGGATCATGACGAGGGTCAGTGTGAGCGCGAGTACCTTTTTCATGATGAGCTACACTCCTTTTTTATTTCTAGGCCGGCCCCGATGAGCCTGCCTGAAAAACGAAACAAAGGGTAACCGAGGGGCGAATGCCGGCAGACTGGGAGGCGTGACGATGTGGTGTGTCCGAGCACATCATTGCGTAAATTCCAATTCTCGCCGTCTTTATCTGCCCGTATTGTATCCCACAAAAATCGCGTTGTCAATAGTGTACAAAAAAGATTCTGGTTCGTTGCACGAAATCAACAGGCTGTTTCTTCATATATAAATCAAACGGAACAAAATGCGGAATCGCAGGAAAATCAAGGCTTTTCTGGATTGAACGTAAACGCGGCGCAGCGTGAGTCGGACGCAGGCGGCGCAGGATCAGCGATTGACAATTCGCCCCGGGAAGGCTATGATAAGCGCGATTCAGTGTGCGCGCGCACGCCAACGCCATATGTCCGCCCTCGCCGGCAGCCGCCGACGCACGGCTTCGTCGTTGCGGCAGGGCACGCGCGCGGCACGCGCCTGCCATAGCGTGAGGGGTGTTCTCCATGACCATCAAGGAGATCGCGCAACTCTGCGGCGTCAGCCGCGGAACGGTCGACCGGGTCCTTAACCACCGCGGCAAGGTCAAGCCCGAAACCGAGGCTCTGATCCTGCGCACCATCCACCGGATGGGGTATACCAAGAATATCGCGGGTAAGGCGCTGACGGTAAAAAAGAACGCGCCTGTGTTCGGCGCGCTGGTGTCCAGCGAGGGCAACCCGTTTTTTGACGAGGTGATCGCCGGTTTCCGCAAGGCGGAGGAGGAGCTGGTGGATTACGGCGTGACCGTGCTGCTCAAAACCATGCGCGGCTACGACGTGGGCCGCCAGCTAGCGCTGATCGACGAGCTGACCGAGGCCGGCATGACGGTCCTGGTGGTGCAGCCCATCAACGACGAGCGCATCGAGGAGCGCATCCGTCAGCTGGCCGAAAAGGGCATTCCCACCATCACGGTGAACACCGATATCGAAAACAGCTGCCGCCTGTGCTACGTGGGCAGCGATTATCCCTCCGGCGGAGAGACGGCCGCGGGCGTCATGCGCATGGTTACGCGCGGGCAGGCGAACCTGGGCATCGTGACGGGCGTAAGCACGCTTCTGGGCCACGTGCAGCGCCTGGAGGGCTTTGAGCGTCACCTGAAGGAAATCTGCCCGGACATCCGCGTGGTGGACCGGGTGAGCGCCATGGACGATATGGAGCACAGCTACCGCATGACGCTGGAGATGCTGCGCCGGCACCCGGAAATCGATACCCTCTTCGTGACGGCTTCGGGCACCTACGGCACGTGCCGGGCGGTGATCGAGCTGGGGTACGAGAAAACCATCCGCATCGTCGCCTTTGACAACGTGCCCTCCACCGTGGAGATGATGCGCCGCGGCCTTGTGCGGGCGGTGGTCTGCCAGCAGCCGTTTCTGCAGGGCTATCAGGCGATCCGGGCCGCGTTTGACATCCTGCTGACGGGCACGACCAAGCAGGGCGAGCAGATCATCATGGAAAACCAGATCAAGATTCTGGAAAACCTGTAGGCCGGGGCCGCTTCGCGCAGCGAAGCTGGTACAGCCGCCGCCGCCTGGGTGCATCCCGCGCGCGGGAGGGCTCTGCGATATCCGTGACCCGATATATTCCCCTGTGGCAAGTGCATCCCGCGCGCGGGAGGGCTCTGCGGCGGATGTGGTGGTGATGGTGCCCGCCGGCAGGTGCATCCCGCGCGCGGGAGGGCTCTGCGCCTGTGATGGCGCGCAACAGCCCGACTGCGGCCGTGCATCCCGCCCGCGGGAGGGCTCGGCTCCCGCGACCTCAACGCCACCTATGACCTGCTCGTGCATCCCGCCCGCGGGAAGGCTCTGCGCCTGTGATGGCGCGCAACAGCCCGACTGCGGCCGTGCATCCCGCCCGCGGGAGGGCTCGGCGCGGTGTAGCGTTCAAGGTGGAACAAAATCACAGCGTGCAGCCCGCCCGCGGGAAGGCTCGGCCGCCCGTCAAACCCCCGAGCGGCGCGGCAAGCCTGCCGGCATCATAGGCAGCGGGCCGGCGTTTGCGCACCCGGTACCGCGATTTGAAACGGAAGCGATTGACAAAGGACGCGAGATGCGGTACAATGTCCCAAGGCATTAGTGTGCTCGGGCACACGACTAACATATAACCACAAACACCATCCCGGGCGGGAAAGGAGCGGTTTCCGATGGCAGAAATCTTTCAGTCTCTCTCCAAGGTCCACTTTGAGGGGGCCGAATCGAAAAATCCTCTGGCGTTCAAGTATTATAACCCCGACCGCGTGATCCTCGGTAAGAAAATGAGCGAACACCTGCCTTTTGCCATGGCGTGGTGGCATAACCTCTGCGCGACCGGCACGGATATGTTCGGCCCCGGCACGGCGGACAAATCCTTCGGCGCGGAGCCCGGCACCATGGCCCACGCCCGCGCGAAGGTGGACGCGGGCTTTGAGTTCATGCAAAAACTGGGCGTGCGCTACTTCTGTTTCCACGACGTGGATCTGGTGCCCGAGGCGGCCACCATCGACCAGACCAACGCCCGGCTGGACGAGATTACCGACTACATCCTGGAGAAAATGAAGGGCACCGACATCCGGTGCCTGTGGGGCACCGCCAACATGTTCTCCAACCCCCGCTTCATGAACGGCGCGGGCTCCTCCAACAGCGTGGATGTGTTCTGCCACGCCGCCGCGCAGATTAAAAAGGCGCTGGAGTGCACCGTGAAGCTGGGCGGCCGGGGCTATGTGTTCTGGGGCGGGCGCGAAGGCTATGAAACCCTGATGAACACCGACATGAAGTTCGAGCAGGAAAATATCGCCGCGCTGATGAGGATGGCCGTGGAATACGGACGCTCTATCGGCTTTACGGGCGATTTTTACATCGAGCCCAAGCCCAAGGAGCCCATGAAGCACCAATACGATTTCGACGCGGCCACGGCCATCGGATTCCTGCGCTACTACGGGCTGGACAAGGACTTCAAGATGAACATCGAGGCCAACCACGCCACGCTGGCCGGGCACACCTTCCAGCACGACCTGCGGGTGAGCGCCGTTAACGGGATGCTGGGCTCGGTGGATGCCAACACCGGCGACCTGCTGCTGGGCTGGGATACGGACGAGTTCCCCTACAACGTATACGATACGACGCTTTGCATGTACGAAGTGCTCAAGGCGGGCGGCCTGACCGGCGGCTTCAACTTCGACGCCAAAACCCGCCGCTCCAGCTATACCTTCGAGGACATGTTCCAGGCCTTTGTGCTGGGCATGGACACTTTCGCACTGGGCCTGATCAAGGCCGCGGCCATCATCGAGGACGGCCGCGTGGACGAATTCGTGAACAACCGCTACGCCAGCTACCGCGATACCGAAATCGGCCGGAAGATTCGGGCCGGGCAGGCGTCGCTTTCGGAATGCGCGGCCGTCGCCAGCCAAAACGGCGCGCCGGCGCTCCCCGGCAGCGGCCGGCAGGAGTACCTGGAGTCGGTCATGAACCAGATCCTGTTTGGGCAGGCGTGAGGAGCGGGCGATGAGCGAGAAGTATCTGCTGGGCATCGATCTGGGCACCAGCGGCACCAAAACCGTCCTGTTTGCGCAAAACGGCGCGGCGGTCGCCAGCGCCACGGTGGAGTACCCCATGAGCCAGCCCCGCAACGGCTGGGCGGAACAGGCCCCGGAGGACTGGTGGAACGCCGCGGTTGCGACCCTGTCCCGCGTGATTCGGGACAGCGGCGTCGATCCCGAGGCCATCGTCGGCCTGGGCATCAGCGGCCAGATGCACGGCCTGGTGATGCTTGCCGAAAACGGCGAGGTGCTGCGCCCCTCCATCATCTGGTGCGACCAGCGCACGGGCGAGGAATGCGCGGAGATCACCGCGCTTATCGGGGCCGGGCGGCTGATCGAGATCACCGCCAACCCCGCGCTCACCGGCTTCACGGCGGGCAAGATCCGCTGGGTGCAAAAGCACGAGCCGGACGTGTACGCCCGCTGCCGCCATATCCTTTTGCCCAAGGACTACCTGCGCTACAAGCTCACCGGCGATTTCGCCACCGAGGTGAGCGACGCCAGCGGCATGCAACTGCTGGATGTGCCCAACCGCCGCTGGAGTGCGGAGGTGCTGGACAAGCTGGGCATCAACCCGGATTATCTGGGCAAGGTGTACGAAAGCCCGGAAGTCACCGGTCACATCCACGCCGAGGCGGCCGCCCTGACGGGCCTTAGCGAGAAAACCCTCGTGGTGGGCGGCGCGGGCGACAATGCCGCGGCCGCCGTGGGCACCGGCGTGGTGGCGGACGGCCGCGCGTTTACGACCATCGGCACCAGCGGCGTGGTGTTCGCCCATACCGATCAGCTGGCCATCGACCCCCTGGGACGGGTGCACACCTTCTGCTGCGCCGTGCCCGGCGCGTGGCACGTGATGGGCGTCACGCAGGCAGCGGGCCTGTCGCTCAAATGGTTCCGCGACACATTCTGCCACGCGGAGATCGACGCGGCCGCCGCCATGGATATCGACCCCTACGACCTGATGAACCGCGAGGCGGCCTTAAGCCCCATCGGCGCCAACCGGCTTTTCTACCTGCCCTACCTGATGGGCGAGCGTACCCCGCACCTGGACCCGGACTGCCGCGGCGTGTTCTTCGGCCTCTCGGCCATGCACCGGAAGCGCGACCTGATCCGCGCGGTGATGGAGGGCGTGAGCTACTCCCTCAAGGATTGCCTCAACGTGCTGGGCGAGATGGGCGTGACCCCCGCGCAGATGCTGGCCACCGGAGGCGGAGGCCGAAGCGAACTGTGGCGGCAGATGCTGGCGGATGTGTTCGGCTGCCCCGTATGCACCACCCAGAGCAAGGAAGGCCCCGCGCTTGGCGTGGCAATCCTAGCAGGCGTGGGCACGGGCCTGTACCCCAGCGTACGCGAAGCGTGCGACCGGATGATCCACACCGGCGTCACGCAGGAACCGGTCGCCGCCAACCAGCCGGCCTACGCGGCCTGCTACGACCAGTACCGGCAGCTCTACCCGGCGCTCAAAGACGCTTTCAAGCGCCTGGCCCAATAACCGGCAGGACGCGTTCAACGGGCGCGCCGACCGATCGCCAACGCAAACACGGGGGACGCGGCCAAACGGGCGCGTCCCCCGTTTCGCATGTTCCGCTTGTCCTGCCGTTCCGCTGTCCGGCTCATTCTGCATTTTCCGCTGTTCCGCTTGTCCTGCTGCCCTGCTTTCCCGTTTGTTTTGCTTTGCGTTCGACTGTCGCTTCTGCTATAATGGTATAAACTGAAAAGCCGCCGCGTTTAGAAGGAGAGGAATGCCATGCGCACCTCGTCTGAAATCAAGGCGTATTTCACGGAACACGGCGCCGATCTGTGCGGCATCGCGTCCGTGGATCGCTTCGCCGACGCGCCCTCCGGGTTCCATCCCCGGGATGTGCTGCCCGGGGCGCAGTCGGTGATCGTCGTTGCCCGCCGTTTCCCGGCGGGAACGCTGCGATGCGGTTCCACCGTGCCCTACACCCTCGCGCGCAACCTCCTGAGCGACTGGCTGGATCAGCTGACGCTGCAATTCTGCTGCGATCTGGAAAAGACCGGCGCGGTCGCCGTGCCTACCGACGCCGTGGGCCCCACCGAGCGGGACCCGGCCGACGGCCGGATGCGCAACATCCTCTCCGCCAAACACGCGGCGCAGGCGGCGGGGCTGGGCGTGATCGGCCGAAACACCCTGCTGATCACGCCGCAGTTCGGCAACATGGTATGGCTGAGCGCGATCCTTTGCGAGCTGCCGCTTGCGCCGGATCCGCTTTTGGCCAACCGGTACTGCGAGGGCTGCAGCCTGTGCGTAGACGTCTGCCCGGTCCAGGCGCTGGGCGAGCCGGCCATGCGGCAGGCCGTATGCCTGGATTACGCTTTCGGCGGAGAAAACGGCGGCGAGTGGAAGATCAGGTGCTACCGTTGCCGGGACGTGTGCCCCTATTGTCTGGGCGAGGTCAACCGCGGGATGATGCGCCCCTCCGTGCAGGCGGCAGCCGACTGAAACAAAGGAGAAGCCTTCGGACGACGCCCAAACGGCAGGCGTCCGAAGGCATTCGCTTGAAAACCACGGGACAGGCGGCGCGCCCCGGCGGGCGGCGCGCATGCCGGATCGATCGATTCAACAGGCGCCGTGCCGGCGCCGGAAACAGCGGGGGAAGCGCCATGCGTGTGCTGCGCGGTTTGCTCAAGGTTCTTGGCATCCTGATTCTGACGGTGATTGTCGCGGCGGCCGGGCTGATCGCGTGGCTGAGCGCCACGGAATACATGCCCGCCGATGTGGAAACCTTGACCGTCTACGCCGGCGCGCGTCACGACACGGCGCAGGTCGGTCGGCGCTACACGCTGGCCAGCCTCAACATCGGCTACGGCGGCCTCGGGCGCGATGAGGACTTTTTCATGGACGGCGGAAAAAACGTCCTGCCCAAAGACAAGGCGGAGGTGGAGGATAACCTGTCCGGCCTCGTCAGCGCGCTGTCGCTGCAAGACGCGGATATCTGCTTCCTGCAGGAGACGGACACCGATTCCCGGCGTAGTTTTCAGATCAACGAATCCGCCTATTTCGCGCGCGGGCTCGCAATGGGTTCTGCCTTTGCGTATAACTACCGCTGCCCGTTCGTGCCGATTCCCTGGCCGCCGATTGGCAAGGTGGAAAGCGGGCTGACGACGCTGAACAACCTGGCGGTGGAAAACGCGACCCGCGAGGCGCTGCCCGTGCCGTTCAGCTGGCCGACGCGCGTGGCGAACCTCAAGCGCTGCCTGCTGGTGGAGCGCCTGCCGCTGGCGGACCGCGACAACGAACTGGTGCTGGTAAACCTGCACATGGAGGCGTACTCCACCGACGACGGGCGAAAGAAACAGATGCAGGTGCTCAGCGAACTGCTGAAGGCCGAATACCGTAACGGCAATTATGTGATCGCGGGCGGCGACTTCAACCAGTCGTTTCCCGGCGCGTTGCAGAAGTACCCCTTGCCGGCCGATGCCAGTTGGGTGCCCGGCTTGCTGGATGAGAACGACCTGCCCGAGGGCTTCTCGTTTGCCTACGACATCAGCGTGCCCACGTGCCGCGCGCTGGCCGCGCCCTACGACGGAAACCGGGACACGCTGGTAGCCTATGTGATCGACGGGTTTATCGTATCGGCGAACGTGAAGGTGAACCGCGTGGAAACGGTCGACCTGAACTTCCGCAATTCCGACCACCACCCGGTGGTGATGGAGTTTACGCTGCTGCCCTGAGGCGCGTCGTTCAACAGAGGGCGCAGGGAGATCGGGTTTCTACAGGCGCGGGGCGATCCGATCCCCGCGTCTTTTCTTTGAGAATGGAAGCATGCGGGACCGCCGGCCTCGCGGGTTTGGGCAGGGCTCCAAAGCCTGCGAGGCCGGCGTGCCTCGCGCGCGAACGGACGGCGCCGCAGGCGCTGTAAGGTATGCGGCTGTGCCGGTCTTTGGAAACCGAGCATCCCTCTTGGGGAAGAAACGCAGGGTCCGGCCGCGTTCGTCCTCTCCCCCGCTTCCACAGGCGCTACGCGCCACAGGGGGAGCCGGCCCGATGCCGGCTTACCCCCAGACTGCTTAAATAACACCTGCCGCAGCGGGGCCGGGTCAAGGGTGAAACCCATGCTGGGTTTGGGGCGGAGCCCCAAAGCCTCATCCCGAAACACTTTGCCGAAGCGGGCGAACAGCCCGAAGAGCTGGGAGGCGAGCGGCGCTTCCTATTGCATGGGTTCTTGGACAGCCTGCGGGGGAGCCGGTCATAAACCGGCTCCCCCGCAGGCTGTCTTCACTTCCGCCCGATGCCGCGCTTACTGATCCCGCACGGGATCGGCGCCTTCCCCGTTGAGGTACCGGTCGATGATGAAACGCGGCCTGCGCTTGGTTTCGTTGTAGATTTTGCCGATGTATTCCCCGATCACGCCCAGGCTGAGCAGCTGAATGCCCCCGATCATCCAGATGGAGGCGAGCGTGCTCGTCCACCCGATCACCGTTTTGCCCACGATAAAGGAAATCAGCGTGTAGATCAGCATCGCCAGCGAAATCACGAAAATCACCAGCCCAAGCGTGGTAATCAGCCGCAGCGGTTTCACCGAGAAGCTGGTGATGCCGTCGATGGCGAACGCCAGCATCTTCTTGAACGGGTACTTGCTTTCCCCGGCGAAACGCTCGCTGCGGTCGTAATACACGGTATCGCTCTGGAAGCCGACCAGCGGCGCCAGCCCGCGCAGGAACAGGTTCACTTCCCTGAACTCGCCCAGCGCCTGCAGCGCGCGGCGGCTCATCAGCCGGTAATCCGCGTGGTTGTAGGTGATATCCACCCCCAGGCCCTTCATCAGGCGGTAAAAGGCCAACGCCGACTGGCGCTTGAAGAAGGTATCGGTATCCCGCTTGTTGCGCACGCCATAGACGATATCGCAACCTTCGCGGTAGGCCAGCAGGAAGCGGTCCATCGCGTCCATATCGTCCTGCAGGTCGGCGTCCATGGAGATGGACACGTCGCAGTGGTCGCGGGCGGTCATCAGGCCCGCCAGCAGGGCGTTCTGATGGCCGCGGTTGCGGCTGAGCCGAAGACCTTCAAAAAGCGGGTTTTCCCGGTGCAGCGACTGGATGATCTCCCACGTGCGGTCCCGGCTGCCGTCGTCCACCAGCAGCACGCGGCTGCTCGCGTCGCACAGGCCCGCTTCCGTGAGCGTCTCCATTTTGACCGTCAGCCGACGCGCGGTTTCGTGGAGCACTTCCTCCTCGTTATAGCAGGGAATCACCACCATCAGTTTGTTTGGCATACCCTTCTTCCTTTCCCGCATGAAACGCTGTGGTTTGAAGCCGGATCGCGGCGGCTAGCGCGCCGCCGCCGTCAGCGCGACGGGCGCGCTGACCGCCGCGAAGGACTGCTCTCCCAGATAACCCGTCACACGCACGCGGTATTGCCCGGCCGCGGCGACCGCGCCGTTCTTGTCCAGGCCGTTCCAATAAAAAACGCTGCCTTCCGGGTCGATGCACATCGGTCGCGTGCTCTGGCGGTGGCACAGCGTGCGAACCGTTTCGCCGGCTTCGTTTTCAATAACGACGCTCAACAGGCAGGGGCAGGCATGCGCTACGAAGATTTCCATCTCCCGCGGGCCGCCCGCCACAAACCGGTCCACGGTTTCCACCGACAGCCCCAATTCCCCGGTTTCCGGGGGGATTGCGATCACCCGCCCGGCGTGTACCGTGAGCTTACCCTGATCGATGGACACCATCTGCACCAGCACATACCCGCTCGCTTCCCCATTCTGGGGGTTCAGGGTGAGCGTGCGCACCTTGCGGCCCGGCGACACGGCGCCCCGCTCGTCGCCGTAGGCGGTATACTGCTCGACATCATCGTAGATCAGCTGCGCCTCGTCAAAGCGCCATTGGCCGTCCCGCCGGTTCACAATCTGGTACGCCACGCGGACGGGCCGCAGGGCGATGTACTCCAGCGTCAGCCGGCGATCGGTCAGGCTCAGGGTGGAACTGGAAAAGGTAACGTCGCCGATCGGGGAACGCAGGGAGGTATCCGGCAGCGCGTCCTGGGTGTTGTAGGAGAAAACCGTGAACTCATCCTCCTGGGGATACGCCTGCGGCGTGGAGGCGGCGTGGTTTTCCGTCAGGTAATGGTAAAGCTCCCGCAGGGTCACGTCGCCGTCGCGGTTTTCGTCGGCTGGGTATCCGCTGCGCGGGCTCAGGCCCTGGCTGAGGGTCTGGGTAAAGTAGAACGCGCCTTGCGGGGCCTGGGCGGCGTCCGACGCCGTCGGTTCCGTAGCGTTCCAGTACCAGCTTTCCTCCAGCGCGCCGGAGCTCGTCAGCACCTTGAAATCCTCCCGCTGAAAACAGATCGCGTCGGGTTGCCGTCGCATCCCCTTGCCGATGAACGCGCCGCTGTAGCACGCGTCCAGTATCAGCACCTTGGTGCCGCCGATGCCGTCAAACGCGGCTTCCAGCTCGGCTGCGGTCATGCGGCTCTCGGTCCGGCCGTCGCTGAGCAGCAGGGCGGCCTGTCCGGCGTCCTGCGCGTCGTAGACGCCGTGCGTGCTCAGGTACAGGTAGCTGACGTCGTCGGCGTCCGCCGCGGAAAACGTATCCCGGATCATCGCCGTCAGGCCTTGCGTGCCGGTCACGGGGCCGTCGGGGATCATGATGGCCTCGAACGGATCGCGGCTGTACTGCAGCGCCTCCTGCATGGCGAACACGTTGTTGGTCGAGGAGGGATAGGCGCTGGGCCGGGAGACAAAATCATCCTCGCCCACCAGCAGCGCGCGGTTGACGCGCACGCCGTCCACGGCTTCGCCGGCCGCCGGGAATACAAGGCCCGCCGACAGCATGCAGGCTGCCAGCAGGAAACCCGTCGCCCGCCGAAAACGGCCGTACATGCTCATCCTCCCGTCCCCATCGTCGCCCCATTGTACACCCAAACCGGCCGCAGGGCAACCGGGGGCTTGCTTCAATCGCCGTCCACCAGCCAGTTTTCCGTTGTATCAAACTCCATCCGGCTGATGTCGGCTTCAATCGCCTGCTGCGTTTCCCGGTCCGCGATGCCGTTGGCGGTCTTCCCGGCCATGGTTTTCTGGTAGGCGATCACCGCGGCTTTGGTGTTGCCGCCGCAGGTGCCCGTGATGTGGCGTTCTTCCAGAAACCCAAGCTGATACAGCCATTGCTGAAGCCTGCGCACCTTGTCGCCGCTGCACCCGCTGCGGATGGTGGTATCCACCACATCCTCGCAGGCGCCGAAGCCAAGGATCTGGCTGTTGTCCAGATAGTAGCTGTTGCGCTGCACCGCGCCGGGGTTGTTGCCCTCGATCACATGCAGGATCACGGCCCCCGCCGCGGATCGGGCGGCGTATTCCACCAGCGCCACATGCTCGGTATCGCCCGCTTCGTTGTAGCTGAAAAACACCAGGTCTCCCGGGCGGGGCACGTAATCGTTCTTTTTCATCAGGCGATCGCTGCCCCTGAGCCACTGGTACCCCCATTCGGGGCAGTTGCCCTTGCGGTACACAAAGCGTCCCCGGGCGATGAACCAGTCGCGGCCCGTGTTCTGCCCGCTGTAGTTGGGGTACGCCGTGTTCAGCAGCGACAGGCCGTAGCGCCGGTCGGTCTGGTCCACGCACCAGCACACAAACTCCGCGCACCAGGCGGCGTTGGGGTCACCCGCCCACTCGCCGTACTTGGTCCGGTTATTGGCGCCTTCGGTATAGCCGATTTCGCCGGCGGCCACCTCCAGCAACCGGCGCACGAAGTCCGGGCTTTCCCCCGTGCTCAGGATCGTTTCGCCCTGGCTGGCCTCCGCCTCCACGTCCGAGGAGATCAGCCGTTCTTCCTCCGCCGTGGCGGCGATGTACGCCGTGCCTGCCAAAACCATCATCAGAACGATCCCCACGACCAGCCACCGCGCGCGTCTGCCGTTCATCCCCGTCCGCTCCTTTCCGCCCATCAGCGCCCGAATGCCTCGATGCCGCGCAACAGCTCAAACTCGCGGATATCGCGCACCGTGGTGTACATCTTGCGGGTCAGGATGGCGCCCGCGCGGTAAAACAGGCAGATGAACGGCACATCGTTGGCGAACTGCTGCTGGATCGCCTGCATGGTGTAGGCGTAATCCTCGCGGTTGGTGTTGGTGCGCAGGGTGTTAAACAGGCTGGTCATCTCGCTGGATACATAGCGGCAGTAGTTGGCGTCGTTGCCCTTCATGAGCATGAAGCCCGCGTCGGGCGTGATGTCCATCTGGAAGGAGGCCAGCGCCAAGTCAAACGAACCGGCCTTGAGCTTTTCCTCCTCCTGCGCGTAGGTCATGGTGGTGATGTTGACCTTGATCTTGAGCTTCTCCAGCATATCGGCGATCGTATTGGCGGTTTCAAAGCGCACGTCGTTTTGCGGATCCTCGTAGACGTACAGGCGGAGCACGAGGTTTTTCTTGCCCTCGTCAACCACCTTATCCAGAATGTTGTCGCCGTCGGTATCGCTCCAGCCCTCGTCGGCCAGCAGCTGCTGGGCCAGCTCGAGGTTGTACTGGAAGGTGCTCTCCTGATCGTAATACAGCCAACTGGACGAGGAAACAGGGGTGTCCGCGTCCACGGTCATGCCCATGTACACGTTGGTGGAGATCAGGTTGGCGTCGATGGCCGCGCGGATGGCCTTGCGCACGTTCAGGTTCCCCAGCGGGAACTCGTCGTGGTTTAGCAGCAGGGTTTCCAGCTGCCGGGTGTTGTAGGTGATGGAGAGGGTGTTGATGCCGCTCTTGTACTGCGAGGCGGCCACCGAGCGCGTGAAGGCCGTGTCGACGCGGCCGTACTCGTACGCGGTAATCAGGTCCTTGTTATTGGAAAACAGCGTGACCATGATCTCCTGCACCTGCGGCTTGGTCTGCCACCAGTTGTCGTTCACCTTGAGCCACAGATAGTTGGCCGGCTCGAAGGACGAAACCACGTACGGCCCCGTGCCCAGCGGAGAGGGGCTGTCCACCTGCGAGGCGGGCACCACCGGGAAGGTGAGCGCGTAGAGGATGCCGTAGTAGGTGCGCTTGGTCGTCTTGACCACCACCGTGCGATCGTCCATGGCGGAGATATCGCCAATCATATAGCGGATGGTCTGGTAGAAGCCGCGCGCGTTGGCGTCCTCGCCGTTGGCCATGGCGAGCAGATACTTGCAGGACGCAACCACATCCGAGGCGGTCAGCGGCGTGCCGTCCGAAAACGTGACGTTCTCGCGCAGGGTGAAGGTCCACGTCTTGCCGTCGCCCGTTTCCGACCAGGTTTCCGCCAGAAGCGGCTGGGGCAGGCCGTTGTCGTCCACGGTGACGAGGCTTTCGTACACCATCCCGTACACCGATACGATATCCCGCTCCAGAGGGTTCAGCGGCCGGATCTCGGTGGTGCGGGTGGAATAGATGCCGACGATCAGCGAATCCTCCACGTTTTCGGCCAGCGACGGAATCGCCGCCGACAGGAGCATCAGCGCCAGCAGCAGGCTGAGCGTGCGTTTCATGGGTTGCCTCCCTTTGGTTGGGTTTCGCGGGCTCAGGTCGACGCCCCCGCCTGTTCCAGGCCGCCCTCGTAATAGAGGCGGCGATAGGTGGCAAACGCCTTGAGCACACGCGTCACATAGGTTTTGGTCGGGCCGTCCGTCATCCGCTCCAGCGAAATGGACACGCTGTCCGTGCTGTAGCGGGAGTCGTTCAGCCAGTTTTGCACGGTGTTCTGCCCGGCGTGGAAAGCCGCCGATACCAGAATGGGGTCGCCGCGGAATCGGTCGCTCAGGAACGCCAGATACCAGCAGGCATAGTGCACGTTGGTATCCGGGTCGTACATGAGGTCGAAGGAATAGGCTCCGCTCTCCCCCATTTTGCCGTAGACCCACTGGGCGGTGTCGGGCATCATCTGCATGAGGCCGCGCGCGCCCACGTCGCTTTCGGCATCGGGCTTGAAGGAGCTTTCGTTGAGCACGATGGCCGCGACGAAGGCGGGGTGCAGGTTGTTGGCTTCTGCCTCCCGCTCGATTAACTCCCGGTAGGAAAAGGGGTGGTTGTCGATCAGGCGCGTCTGGGCGGCCGCGCGGGCTTCCAGCACACTTGCCTTCTGAGTCGCGAAGGACGTCTGCGCGATCCATAGCCCCACGGTCACCGCCGCTGCCAGAAACACGGCGATGCCCAACCAGGGGATTTTGCGCGCGGGATGCTCGTCCTCCTGTGCATCCTCCACCTCGTAGGGTCCGCGGTTGGGGTCGTGATCACCGGCAAGCGCGGGGTTTAGCTCCCGGTACGGGTTGCGGGGGCGCGCGTCCGGGGCGCCGTATGCGTCGGCCCTGCCCGCGCGGTTCCGGGCGTAGGGGTCCGCGGCGTCGTAACCGGATGCCGCCGGCCTGCCGTAGGGCTCCCCGGCGCCCCGGTACGGGTATGGGTCCCCGGCGCCGTCGCGGGGGGCGCGTTCCCACGCGCGCCCGTCGCCGTACCCGTCGGCCGCCGGCCGGTAACCGGCGCGCGCGTCGGCAAGCCTGCGCCCGTCGGGCTGGCTGAAAGCTCCGGCATCTTCGCCGACGCCCGACGCCGGGGCGTAGGTGGCTCTCGGGGCAAAGCCGGGCCCGGGCGTTTCCGGCACGCTTCCGGGCGCATACCCGCGGCCGGGCGCGAAGGTTTCCCCGGGCGGCAGGGGCGGCACCCCCGGCGAAGCCGACCGCATGTCCCTGTGCCGGGCGGCCTGGGCGGGCCCGGGCGGGGGCGCGGCGAGCTGGGCGCCGTGACGCTTGCGGCCGTACCCATAGGCCGCGGCGTTCTGCTGCTGGAGCGCGCGCTGCTGTTCAATCAGGTCCGGCGGATAGCCCGCCGCTTCATAGGCTTCCGCGCTGCCGGGCGCCAGCGTTTCCGGCTGGGCAAGCGCCGATCTGCGGATCGGCCGCCCCAGCGGATCGACGCGCGGCGCATCCTGCGCCTGCCGGGGCACCGGCTCTACCTTGGGCGAGCGCCTGGCGGCATCCGCTTCCAGGGGCATGTTGTTCCGCCGCGCCATGCGCAGCCATTCCGGCATATCCTGGGTTTCAGGCATGGCATACCGGGAGCCGTCCGCTGCCAGGAGATCGCCCGCCTGCACCCCGCCGGTTCCCGCGCGCGCGGCGGCGGCGTCCGCCGGGATGGCGCGGGCAGGCGGGCGCTCCGCTGGCGGGGAAGCGTATCCCCCGGCCTCCCGCCGGTCCAATGGCCCGTCCGGCACAGCTTCCGCGGCTTGCGTCGGGGAAGGGCCGCCGTACGCCCGCGGAACGCGCCGGGATGCGCTCGCCGTTTCCCCGGCGTTTGGCGCGTAGGCGCTCCGCTGCGCGTCTTCCTCCAGCGTCGGAGCCGGGCGCGGCGCATAGGCCGAGTTTTGCGCAAACGCGTTGTCACGCGGGCGGGGGTAGGCGATACGGGTTGCCGGCGCGGGGCCGTCGGTCGAGCGCGGGATGCGCCGGGCCGCGTCCAGCCCCCGGACGCCGTCGTCGGGCCTTTCCTCCCCGGCGGGGGGCGCGTTGGGGTCCGCGCGGTGGCGCACCGCGGCGCGCTCGCCGTTTTCGTGGATGGCCTGCGCCTGCCGGCGTCGTTCGCCTTCGGCGACGGAGCCCACGTAGGAATAGTCGCGGGGCGCGTAATCGTCCTCTTCGGTTCGGTAACGGCGCGGAAGGCAAGTAAACATCCGCAGGCTCCTTTCTGCGCAGCGGCCCTGTCCGCGGGCGGTCAGGGTTGGGCGGGTGTATCCGGGAGCGGCCTTTTCGGGCCGTCCCGCAGCACCTGTCGCCACAGCGCGAGGGCGTCGCGGCGCGTCCGGCTCAGGGACGCGTCCGTGGACAGCACGTAATCCGAGAGGCTGGCCGTGCGTTCGGCCGGGTTCTGGTTGCGGATGCGGTCAAGCGCGTCCTCCCGGCTGATCCGGTCGCGCGCAACCACGCGGCGGACGCGCAGCGCCTCGGGAGCAGTCACGCAGATAACCGCGTCGGCCAGCCGATCCATGCCGGTTTCAAACAGCAGGGGCACGTCCAGCAGCGCGACGGGTTCGCCGCCCGCCGCCAGCGCGTGGAGCGCCTGAAGGAGACGGCGGGTGATCAGAGGGTGCAGGATAGCGTTCAGGCGCGAGAGCGCCTCCGCGTCGCCGCCGAACACGCGGCTTGCCAGCGCGGCGCGGTTAAGCGTCCCATCCTCGTAAAACACTGCGTCGCCAAAGGCTTCGCGCAGGGCCGGCAGGGCCTCGCCTCCCGGGCCGGTCAGCTGACGGCTGACCGCGTCGGCGTCCAGCACCGGCACGCCCAGCGAGCGGTACACCCCGGCGACGGTGGTCTTGCCTGAGCCGATGCCGCCGGTGATCGCGACCACGCGCATGCCGATCGCCTCCTTCGGGTTGCGGAAGGTTCGCCGTACCAAGCGGCGTCCGCCCGGCTTCGCGGCGGTTTGCCAGCCGCCTGGGCCCGCCTTCTCTCGCGCGGGCGCAGGTTCCGCCTGCGCCGTGACGGCCTACTTGGCTTCGTACCAGCTCTTGCCGCTGCTGACCTCCGCCACCAGCGGCACGGACAGCGTAACGATCCGCTCCATCGCCTCGCACAAAAGCGCGCTGACCGCCTCGACCTCCGCCGAGGGGCACTCCAGCACCAGCTCGTCGTGCACCTGCAGGATCAGCCGCGCGGCAAACCCGCCCGCTTCCAGCTTCTCCTGCACGCGCACCATCGCAAGCTTGATGATGTCCGCCGCCGTGCCCTGCACGGGGGTGTTCATGGCCGCGCGCTCGCCGAAACTGCGGACGCTGCGGTTGGGGCTGCGAAGCTCAAACAGGTCGCGCCGGCGGTGGAACAGCGTTTCGGCGTAGCCCAGATCATACCCCTTGTGCACGCACTCGTCCATAAAGGCCTTGACCAAGGGGTAGCGCTCAAAATAGGTGGCGATGAAGGCGTCCGCCTCCTTGCGGGTCACGCCGGTGTTGCGCGCCAGCCCGAACCCGCTGATGCCGTAGACGATGCCGAAGTTGACGGCCTTGGCGCTGCGGCGCATGGCGGGGGTGACGCTTTCAAACGGCACGCCGTTGATCTCGGACGCCGTGCGGGTGTGGATGTCCTGCCCCTTGAGGAAGGCGTCCCGCATGGCGGGGTCGCCGCTCAGGTGCGCCAGCACCCTTAGCTCGATCTGGCTGTAGTCCGCGTCCAGCAGCAGACAGCCTTCCCGGGCGACAAACGCGCGGCGGATCTCGCGGCCTTCCTCGCTGCGCACGGGGATGTTTTGCAGGTTGGGCTCCACGCTGGAAATGCGCCCGGTAACGGTGGAGGTCTGGTCAAATGTGGTATGGATGCGCCCGGTGGCGTCCACCAGCCGGGACAGGCCCTCGATGTAGGTGCCCATGAGCTTGGTAAGCTTGCGGTAGCGCAGCAGCGGCTCAATGGCCGGGTGGTCCAGCGCTTCCAGCACCTCCGCGGAGGTCGACCACGCGCCCGCCTTGCTCTTGCGGGTGGGCGAGGTAAGCCCCAGCCGGTCGAACAGCACCTCGCCCAGCTGTTTGGGGCTGTTGACGTTGAACTCCTGCCCGCCGGTCTGGGCGATGACCTCCCCGCGGCAGCGCTCAATCTCCGCGGAAAACAGCGCGCCCAGGTCCGCAAGCGCGGCCTTGTCCACGCTGAAGCCCTCGCGCTCCATGGCGAACAGCACGCGGGTGAGGGGCATCTCCATTTCGGTAAGGAGGGCCAGCATGCCTTTGGCCTCCAGCTCGTTGCGCTGCGCGCGCGCCAGCGGGATCATCGCGGCCGCGTCCTCCCCCGCCTGCTCGGGCGGGGCCATGGGCGGCGCGTACTTCCTGCCCTTGGGATGCTCCTCCTCGGCCATGGTTTCCTCGGCTTCGCTTTGGGCCTTACGGCCGGCGGCCAGCGTCTCCCGCAGGTCGAACCCCTTGCGGGTCGGCTCCAGCAGGTAGGCGGCGAGCATCGTATCAAACGCCACGGTCGGCGGGGGCAGCCCCCGCCCGGCCAGCCGGTGGAACAGCGCCTTGGCCCCGTGCAGGGTCAGGGGCACGGCTTGAAACACCGCCGCCAGCGCGTCCAGGATCTGTTCCTCATAAAGCCCCGGGCTGGTCAGGTCCACCGCGTAGGGCACAAACCAGCAGCGCCCGTCCTCCGCGCCGATGCCCGCGGCGGTCTGCCCCAGGCAGAAAGCCAGGGGTCGGCCCTCCGCGGCCAGCGCTTTGGCCAGCGCCGCCAGCGCGTCCACGTCGGTCACCGCCGCCGGCGGTTGCGCAGCGACGGGCTCGGCGGTCGCCGCCGGGATTACCGGCACTGCCACGGGAGCGGCTTTCGGCGTGGCGACGCGCGCGCCCGCCGCCGCGACGGCAGGAGGCGTCCTGGGCGCGCCCGGCTCCGTCGCGGGGCCGT
>JAAYUF010000138.1 GCA_012517815.1 Clostridiales bacterium | reverse complement strand
TACTCGCTCGCCGATTTTGGTGGGCAGCTCGCTGCCCACCAAAATCGCAGTAACGATCTCCCCATGCGACCGCTTCGCTGGCTCTCGCCCCGTGAGTTCCTTCGCAACCACACTGTCCAACATGTTTGACAAACCTACACGAACGCGCATTCAGCCGGTTGGCTGTAAAATTTCCGGCCGGGCTCGCGCGGGCAGGCAAACTGTGCTATACTCAGCCTGTATCCCACCGGAGAAGGAGTGTTGCGCTTGTTTAAACGCGCTTTCCTCTTCGCACTTTGTTTGGCGACGCTCGCCGCCTCGGCCTCTTTTGCCGAAACGGCCGTCGACCCGGAAGTTGGCGAAGAGACGACGATTGTGGAAGATTATGTGGAAGACGACGGCATGAGCGAGATCGTGGGCAAGGCCGATCAGGAGCGCCCCAGCATTGAGGGGCTCTCGCCCTTGTACCTGACCAAGATCAAGCTGATGACCGCCACCGGGACCGCCGCCTCCATCCGCGTGGCGCAGGACGAAACCAGCAAATCGCTGGGAACCGTGTCCAAGGATGAAACCGTGACCATCTACAAGGTGTACCCCGCGTTTGTGCTGGTGGAATACAACGGCATCGTGGGCTTTGTGAAGCGCACCTGCATCGACGAAAACTGCACCGCCATCGACCCGGAAACCACCCCGCCCTACGGCGTGATGATGATGAAATACGTGGCCACCACCGCGGCGGTCACCCCCATCCATACCGACCCGGACGACGCCAGCGAAATCTTTCCCATCGTGGTGGGCGTGGGCAGCAAGCTGGCGATTATCGATTTTGTGGACGGCTATGCCAAGGTGCTGTACTGGCGCAGCTACGGCTACGTCGACGCCACGCTGCTGACCGACCTGACCGTGGTTTCGCCCACCGACGTCCCCATGAGCGAGGACACGCCCATTTCCGCGTTCAGCTCGTTTTTCAAGTACAACAACGGCGTGGAGCTCAACGACGGGCGCGTGAAAAACATCGTGCGCTCCTGCGAGCTGATGACCCGCGTGCTCCAGCCCAGCGAACAGCTGGATTTCAACGCCCAGATCGGCCCCTACAAGAAGGCCAACGGGTATTTCCCCGCGCCGGTGCTCATCGACGGCGGCAGCCAGCCCGGCTACGGCGGGGGAACCTGCCAGAGCAGTTCCACGCTGTACAACACCGTGCGGCAGCTGCCGGGGATTACGATAGTCTACCGGCGGCCGCACGGCCCCGGCTGCGCGCGCTACCTGCCCATGCATCAGGACGCGGCCGTCGGCAGCGACAGCCTCAATTTCATCTTCCGCAACGATTATTCCTTCCCCATCCGAATCCTCGCGGAGAGCACCGGCGAAGGCGTGATCACCATCCAGATTTTCCGGGCGGACTGATGCCCGAGGGCCGCGCCCGCGGTTTTCCCCGCGCCGCGGATACGGCGGGCGCCGTGGGCGGCGGGCGACCCTTGCGGGCCGATTCTGGCGCCCGCGCGTCGCAGGGCAAGGCGTGCCGGAGGGCCGCGGAATCAAACCGGACCATCGCATGTTTATGGAATTGCCGGGCGCGTTTGGAGGGTTGCCCCTCCAAACGCGCCCGTTTTCGGATGGCCGCAGCGAGGGCGGGCCCGCGAACGGCAGCCTGCCGACGCGCGCCGCACGCCGAGCCCGGGGCGGCCGCCCGGCCGCCCCGCCCGACGCGGAACCGTCCGCGCAGGCACTTTTCAGACGGTTTCAATACATGAACGCAACGAAGCGCACGAGCGATTCTCTTCTGTGACGGGGAACGGGAGCGAAGGCGCAGCGGGGCTGCGCCGAGCCTTCGCGACGAAGCCACAGGAAAGAGGCGCCGAGGGTGGGAGGCGTGTTTGCATTGCAATCGTACCATCCCCCGCGCGCGCGGGCCGGCGGTTCACACGCCCTTAACCGTCGTGTGGCGCAATTTTTACCGGAGGAGGCGCATGCGCGGGCTGCCGATCTCCCCGGATGGCCGGTTCGCAACGGTTTGCGGGTACGGGTGGCACGAACCGACGCGGATCCGATTTTACGGGAGCGGCGGATCCTTAACGCGCCCTTTGGCGCAACCCCCGGCGTTTTTTTACAAGTGGATGCTATCCTTTCGATGAACAATGAGAAAGGATGTTGAGACAAATGAAGAAAAGGATACTCTCCCTTCTGGCGGTGATCGTGGCGCTGCTGGTGTGGCTCCCCGCCGCAGGCATGGCGGAAACCGCCGCGAAAGCGCCCAAGTATGTGTTCATGTTCATCGGCGATGGCATGGGCAACCCGCAGGTGACGGCCACCCAGTACTACCTTGGCTCCTCGGAGCATCCCGAGGCGACCGTGCCCACCGCCGCGCAGCTGTCCTTCACGGATTTCACCGAACTGGGCCTGATGACCACCTACGACGCTTCTTCCTTCTGCCCGGACAGCGCCTCCACCGCCACCTCCATGGCCTCCGGCGAAAAGACCCTCTCGGGCGTCATCAACTACAACGTGGACCTGTCCGCGAGCTTCAAGCTCATCACCGAGTATGCCAAGGAGTCCGGCAAGAAGGTCGGTGTGATCTCCAGCGTATCCATCGACCATGCGACCCCCGCCGCCTACTACGCCAAGGTGCAGAGCCGCAAGCAGTACTATGACATCGGCGTGCAGGCCCTGACCGGGACCACGCTGGACTATCTGGCCGGCGGCGGGTTCCTCAAGCCCGACGGCGACGGCACCCAGCCCAACCTTCTGACCCTGGCCGCGCAAAACGGCTGGAACTATGTCAACACCAACGCGGATATCCGCGCGCTGGACGCCCAGTCCGGCCGGGTGCTGGCGATCAACCCCGACCTGCAGGATTCCAAGTCCATGACCTACGAAATCGACCGCGTGCGCCGCGTGGCCGCGGGCGAGGACATCCTCTCCCTGGCGGACTTCGTGACCGCCGGCATCAACGTGCTGGATAACGACAACGGCTTCTTCATGATGTGCGAAGGCGGCAAGATCGACTGGTCCTGCCACGCTAACGACGCCGCGACCAGCATTTGGGAAACGCTGGCCTTCTCCGACGCGGTGCAGGTGGCGCTGGACTTCGCGGCCCAGCACCCCGACGAAACCCTTGTGATCGTGACGGCCGACCACGAAACCGGCGGCATGACCATCGGCTTTGCCACCACCGCCTACGAGACGCACTTCAGCTACCTGCAAAAGCAGCAGATGTCCTTCACCGACTTTGACAATACGGTTGCCACCCTGCGCGACGGCAAGGCCGATTTCACGGCCGCGCTGGCGGAAATCGAAAAGGCGTACGGCCTGACCGTGACCGCCGACCAGCCCCTGACCCTCACCACCGAAGAGCTGGACAGCCTGAAGGCCGCGTTCCAGCTGAGCATGCTCCCCGAAGAACAGCGCGCGCTGGGCGACGCGGAAGAACTGCTCTACGGCGGCTACGAGCCCCTGTCCATGGCGGTGAGCCACATCATCAACAACAAGGCGGGGCTGAGCTTCACCTCCTACTCCCACACCGGCCTGCAGGTGCCCGTGTACGCCCAGGGCGTTGGCGCGGAGGATTTCCAGGGCCTGTACGACAATACCGCGGTCTTCACCAAGACCTTGGCTGCCATGGGCCTCAGTCGCTGAGCCGCCCTAGCGCCCGGGGGCTGTCCGTGTGGGCAGCCCCCCCTTTTTTATATGGAGGTGCCTATGGACAGGAAGAAAAGACGTTCCGCTCTGATCATCTGCGCGGTGATGGCGGCGGTTTCCGCGCTGCTTCTGCTGCTGCCGGACCGGTTTCTGACGCAGTATTCGCTCATCCCGCGCGAGCAGGTGCGCATTGACACTGTGGATAACACCGCCCTGTACCCGGTGGGGATCGTATATACCGGCGCGCAGACCTGCCGGGTCACGGTGCTGACGGGCACGTACGCGGGGGAGAGCGCCGAGGCCGGCAACTACCTGAACTCCGCGCTGGACAAGGACAAGCTCTTCACCGCCGGGGACGTTGCCTACGCGATGGTGCAGCGCTCGGAAGGCGCGCTCCGGATCACGCTGATCGACCACTACCGCGCCGGCACGGAGCTGTGGATTCTGGGCGCGCTGGCGCTGGGGCTGATCGGATTCGGAGGCGTGGTAGGCTCCGGCGCGCTGGTGTCGCTGGCGGCCAGCGCGGTTATCATCTGGAAGCTGCTGATCCCGTTGCTGCTGGACGGCGTGAATCCGGTTCTCGCCTCGCTGGTGACGGTACTGGCGCTCACGGCGATCATCGACGTGCTGGTGGCCGGCTTTACCCGGCGCTGCGCCGTGGCGCTGCTGGGATCGCTGGCGGGCACGGCGACCACGTTCCTGCTGGCGGTGCTGCTCACGGGCGTGCTTAGGCTGGACGGCGGGGACATCCCCTACGTGGTGCCGCTACTGGCCCAATCCTCCATGACGGTGGATACGCGCGGGCTGTTTGTCGGCATGATGTTCATCGCCAACTCCGGCGCGCTGATGGACCTGAGTATGGATATTTCCGTCGCCTGCGAGGAAATCCACCGCCACTGCCCGACGCTGGCGCCCCGGGAACTGCTCAAGAGCGGCCTTACGGTGGGGCGCGGGGTGCTGGGCACCATGGCGACCACGCTGATGCTGGCCTACTCGGGCAACTATCTTTCAATGCTGATGTACTTCGCGGGGCAGGGCACGCCGATTGGCGACATTGTGAACCTCAAATATGTGGCCAGCCAGCTGCTCAACACGCTGGTGGGGAGCTTCGGCCTGGTGGCCACCGCGCCGCTTTCCGCGCTGATCGCCGCGGCGGTGTATCCCCGCGGGGCGGGTCGGCGGGCGAATGTTCCACAGCGGCGCGGAGTACGGCGCCTCGCCGCGCCGCCGCCCGCCCCCGCGGAGGCCGGAGCGGCCGTTCCCTGACGCTGCTGCGGGCCGCTTTCGCACGGCGAAGAAAATACTGGTTCAACCGGCGCCCCTTCGGTTATAATGGAGACGAAGCCGGACGCCCGCGGATGAACCCGCGCCGGCCAGTTACCCTGTGACGCCGCACGAACGCGACACCACCCGCTCACACGACAGGAGGTCGAGAGTATGACATATCCCATCGAAAGCATTCACGGCCGCGAAATCATCGATTCTCGCGGGAACCCGACGGTCGAGGCCGTCGTCACGCTGGCGGACGGCACCGCCGCCCGGGCCGCCGTACCCAGCGGCGCTTCCACAGGCCAGTTCGAGGCGCTGGAACTGCGCGACAAGGATCCCAAACGTTTCGGAGGCAAGGGCGTGCTCAAGGCCGTCTCCCATGTCAACGGCGAACTGGACGAGGCGCTGCACGGCGCGGACGCCGCCGCCACCGCCGCGCTGGACCGGGCGATGATCGCGTTGGACGGCACAAAGGACAAATCCCGCCTGGGGGCCAACGCGATCCTCGCGGTATCGCTGGCTGCCGCGAAGGCCGCCGCCAGGGCGCAGGGCGTGCCGCTGTACCGCTTCCTGGGCGGCAGCGCCGCCCACACCCTGCCCGTGCCGATGATGAACGTTTTAAACGGCGGCGCCCATGCGGCCAACAACATCGACATTCAGGAGTTCATGATCATGCCGGTGGGCGCGCCCTCGTTCGCCGAGGCGCTGCGCTGGAGCACGGAGGTGTTCCACGCGCTGGCCGCGATCCTCAAAAAGGACGGCCTGTCCACCGCCGTGGGCGACGAGGGCGGCTACGCCCCCAACCTGCAAAGCGATGAGGAAGCCATCCAGTACCTGCTCCGCGCGATTGAGCAGGCGGGCTACCGGCCCTATGACGATTTCATGATCGCCATCGACGCCGCCTCCAGCGAGTGGAAGGGCGAGCACGGCTACAGGCTGCCCAAGCACGGCACCACCTTTACCACGGACGAGCTGATCGCCTACTGGCAGGGCCTGGTCGCCAAGTATCCCATTGTTTCCATCGAGGACGGGCTGGACGAGGAGGACTGGGAAGGCTGGAAGAAGCTGACCAAAGCGCTGGGCGGCATGGTGCAGCTGGTGGGCGACGACCTGTTCGTGACCAACACCGAGCGTCTCAAGCGCGGCATTGAGGCGGGCAGCGCCAACTCCATCCTGATCAAGCTCAACCAGATCGGCTCCCTCTGGGAGACCGTCGAAGCCGTACAGATGGCGCAGCGCGCGGGGTATACCGCGGTCATCTCCCACCGCAGCGGCGAGACTGAGGATACCACCATCGCCGATCTGGCCGTGGCCCTCAACGCCGGGCAGATCAAGACCGGCGCGCCCAGCCGCAGCGAGCGCGTGGCGAAATACAACCGCCTGCTGCGCATTGAGGAAGAACTGGGCGACGCCGCGACGTACCCCGGCCGCAAGGCGTTTCGCCGGTAACGGGGAAGCTGGGCACTTCGCGCCGGATGAACAGGGGAAGCAGCACGCCGGAACCCTTTCGGGTTCCGGCCAGGCCGTCCAAGAACCCATGCCATAGGCAGTGCCGCTCGCCTCAACGCCCTTCGGGCGGTTCGCTCGCTTTGGCAAAAGGCATCGTCATAAGGCTTTGGGGTTCCGCCTCAAACCCCGCAAGGGTTTCACCCTTTACCCGATTCCGCTGCGGCGGGGGCTTTTCCATAGCAGGAGCCGGAACCCTTTCGGGTTCCGGCATTCGCATGCGTTCGCACGGCAGGTTCGCGGCGTGTTCGCACACAGGCGACACGTGCGCCGGATGCGGTTCCCGTTTGGGAAGGCGCGGCGTTCACGGGCGATTTTCATATCTGACGAGGAGCGGAAGCGCGGGCGTAGCGGGCCGGATCAAGCTCTCACGGCGAAGGTACGGTCGCAAAACGACGTGAACAGGTGGCCTTCAACCCTTGAAATCATATTCGGCCGGCCCGGCTCCGGCGGCGGGCGCGCGCGCGCCTTCCTTACGCCAACGGCGGCGATGCCGCCGGTAGAGCGCCAGGCCGAACGCCGCCCCGACCATCAGCGCGCCGGCAATAAGCCACAGTGCACGGTAGCGGCCCGCGGCGCTGACGGCGTAGCCCGCCAGCGCCGCGGCCAGCCCGCCGATTTGCAGCAGGAACGAAAACAGCGACAGCACCGACGCGCGCCGTCGGGCCGGCGTCATCCGGTTGAGCAGCGCGCTCCCCGCCACGTCTCCGCCGCCGATGAACAGATAGGCCGCCGCGTAAACGCCCGCGAATACGAACGTCCCCCGCGCCAGAGCCAGCAGCGCAAGGCAGCCCCCCAGCAGCGCCTTCTGCGCAAACAAAAGCCTCGTGGCCGCGCCGGGCGAACGAAGCATCCACCGTTCGGCGGCCTTGCTGCCCAGCAAAACGCTGAAAAACCCGGCGAAGCTCACCGCGCCCAGGGCCCACGAAGGCGTTGAAAAGTCGCTCAGCGCGGGTTGCCAGTAGGTTTCCACCGTCAGCAGGCAAAAGCCGGTCAGCAGCGTCAGCAAGGCCAGAACGCGCGGAGAGCCGGGCCGGCGGAGGAAGGTCAGGCATTCGCGCACCAGCGCGGCCGGGCTCAGGCGGGGCTCGTCGGCAAGGGGTAACGCCGCGCCGAAGGGGTCGCCCGGCATGGATGCGGGGGACGGTTGCGGGGCCGGGACCCGCCTTGCGACCAAAGCGGGAACCGGACCACGGAGCGGTTCCTCCCCGGAGGTCGTGCGCGTTGCGCAGGCATCGGGGATGCCGCCGGGGTCGCCCCACGGCGGTGCGGTCTCCGCCGCCGGGCGCGCGCCTCCGCGACGGCGCGCGGCAACGGGCCGTCGCGGCCGCTCGTGCACGGCAAACACGGTCAGGGTCAGGAGCACCGCATACAGGGCGAGGTTTGCGCCCAGATTGCCGGCATACCCGCGCCCCAGCGCGGCGAGCGGCCCGCCGGCCAGCGCGCCGACCGCCAGCCCGGCGCTCTCCAGCACGGAAAGCCGCGCGGTTACCTTCACGAGCGCCGCGCCGTCGGGCGCCCCGTCGATGGCCAGCGCGTCGATGCTGCCGGAGGAAAACGCGCGCGCGAGGCCCGAAAGTGCCATAGCCGCCAGCAGCGTGGCCGCGTGGGCGGAAACCAGCAGCAGGGCGAAGGCCGAGAGGTGCGCGGCGCAGGAAATCAGAAACGCGGTCTTTCGCCCGTACAGGTCCGCAAACACCCCGCTGGGAAACTCGGCCGCCACCACCGTCAGGGAATACACGCCGATGAGCAGCGAAACGGTCTGAAGCGTCGCGCCGTGCGCCAGCAGCGAAAGCGTCAGCACCGGCGCAAGCACCCCGGTCGCCAGCGCGCGCAGGAACAGGATCCATTGCAGGGATTTACGCATGCCGCCCCTCCGTCGCCCGGTAGGCGATCAGCGCGTATTCCCAGGGCTCGCTGCCGGGTTGCGGCTGCTCGTGCGCCGCCAGAAACGCCCGGATGGTTTCCAGCAGGCCGCGGGCGGTTTCCCGGTCCACATGCGTGATGCCCCAGAGCACGTCTCCGGGCCAATCGACAGGCACGGCCGCATCCGACAGGCCCGGCGGTACGGGCTCATCCCCCGGTTTGGGCCATGCCGGCAATCCGCCCGGTTCGGCCGACGCGGCTTTGTCTGCCAAACCGGATGAAGCCGACGTCAGGGGCAAACCGACCGGCAGGATTCCGTCGCCCGGCTCGGCGGATGCCGGCTCTACGGCTGATCCGGCCGCCACGGGCGCGCCGGATGAAGGCGAAACGCCGGGCTGCCCGGATCGCGCCTCGCCGCCCGAAAGAGAAGGATCGCGCTGCGCCGGTTGGCCGTCCGGACGGCCGACGGCTTCTCGCAGCGCCTCCGCAAAGCCTTCGAACACTTCGCCCAGCGCGTTTTGCATCAGCGCGAGCCGCTGGGGCTGAAGCTCGTCCCCGCTGTCGCAGCCGATGCGCACCGTTACCGGCAGGGCTCGGTAGTAATGCGCGGTGATGCCGCGCACCAGCTCGGTATGGTCCAGCCCCACCACGCCCAGCTCCAGCAGTTTTTGCAGGTGGTGCTGCACTGCGGAGGGGGAGATGCCCAAGAGCACCGAAAGCCGCTTAGGCGTCATCGGCGCGCCTTCGACGGCCAGCCGCCGCAGCAGGCGCTGACGCTGCGGGTTAATGTAGATATCCAGCTCCTTCTTGCCGGTCAGCACGATGGTTTGCACAGGATCGCCTCCTTGACGTTACGCATATCATAACATTACACGTAATGTAACGTCAAGAGGAAATCGACGGGAAGTTGAAATCAGCAATGCCCAATCAGGAACGCCTCCCCCTCCCGGCGCGTTTCTGCCGCGACTTCGCCGCGAAAGCCCGACGCAGCCCGCTACGCCTTCGCTTCCGCTCCCCGTTACGGGGGAAACCGCCCGCGCGCTTGGACGCATTCCTGAATTGTACCAGGATCTATGAAAAAAAGTCCCCTCACCCCCTTGACAAGGCGGCGGGTCGGGGTATAATGATTATGAAGGTCAAAGTTAGTCAAACTAGCGGGCGATCGAACCGTGCGCGCCAGGCGCCGTATGGCTCCATCGGGACCTTCGTTTTCAAGCGCGGACGTTTGGGCCTGACCGGCGCCACACCCAGGCCACGCGGCGGCTCGGCGGAGTCTCTCCCGCCGACGGCGGCCGCGGGACCGGCGCCGTCCATTCCCTTCGCCGGCGTATGCCATCGCAGTCATTCCCCATTCCCACAGCGCGGGCCTGCCCGCGGATCGGAGGTCAGCCTATGACAAGCCAGCAGTTTACCGAAAAAAGCCGCGCCGCCCTGAGCGAAGCGCAACAGATGACCGTGGAATACCAAAACCAGGAGGTGGCGCAGGAGCACCTGACCCGCGCGCTGCTTCAGGACCCGCAGGGGCTGATCCCGCAGCTGCTCACCAAAATGGGCAAGGATCCCGACGCCATCGGGTCCCGGCTGGAAACGCTCATCGCGCGGATGCCCAAAGTGACCGGCAGCGGGCGCGAGCCGGACAAAATCTACATCGGCAGCGACGTGGAGCGCGCGCTGGTGGCCGCCCGCGAGGCCGCCCAGCAGATGAAGGACGAGTTCATCAGCGTGGAGCACCTGTTTCTGGGGCTTTTGCGCAAGCCCAGCCCCGGCATGCGCCAGCTGTGGAGCGACCAGCGCGTGGACGACAGGGGCTTTCTGGCCGCGCTGCAAACCGTGCGCGGCAACACCCGCGTTACCACCGAAACCCCGGAGGACACCTACGACGTCCTCGCCAAATACGGGCAGGATCTGGTGGAGCTCGCGCGCAACCAGAAGCTCGATCCCGTGATCGGGCGGGATAACGAGATCCGCAGCGTCATCCGCATCCTCACGCGTAAAACGAAAAACAACCCCGTGCTCATCGGCGAGCCGGGCGTGGGCAAAACCGCCATCGCCGAAGGGCTTGCGTTGCGCATTGTGCGCGGCGACGTGCCCGAAAGCCTGCGCGACCGGCAGATTTTCAGCCTCGATATGGGCGCGCTGATCGCCGGCGCCAAGTACCGCGGCGAGTTTGAGGAACGCCTGAAGGCGGTGCTGGCCGAAATTAAAAAATCCGAAGGTAAAATTCTGCTGTTCATCGACGAACTGCACAACATCGTGGGCGCGGGGCGCACCGAGGGCAGCATGGACGCGGGCAACCTGCTGAAACCCATGCTGGCGCGGGGCGAGCTGCACCTGATCGGCGCGACCACGCTGGACGAGTACCGCAAGTACATCGAAAAGGACGCGGCGCTGGAGCGGCGATTCCAGCCCGTGATGGTGCTTGAGCCCTCGGTGGAGGATACCATCAGCATCCTGCGCGGCCTCAAGGAGCGCTACGAGGTGTTCCACGGCGTCAAGATTACCGATACGGCGCTGGTGGCCGCCGCGGTGCTTTCCAACCGCTACATCAGCGACCGTTTCCTGCCGGACAAGGCCATCGACCTGGTGGACGAAGCCTGCGCGATGATCCGCACGGAAATCGACTCCCTGCCCGCGGAGCTGGACGAGAAGCAGCGCCGCATCATGCAGCTGGAAATCGAGCTGATGAGCCTGAAAAAGGAAGAGGACGAGGGCAGCCGCCGCCGGCGCGCGGCGCTGGAGGAGGAGCTGGCCAAGCTCCGCGAGGCCTTCTCTGCCATGAAAGCCCGCTGGGAAAATGAAAAATCCGCCATTGCCAAGGTGCAGAAGCTGCGCGAGGAAATCGAGCAGGTTAACGCCCAAATCCAGAAGGCGCAGCGCGAGTACGACCTGAACAAGGCCAGCGAGCTGCAATACGGCCGCCTGCCGGAGCTGCGCAAGGAGCTTTCGGCCGAGGAGGAGATCGCCGAAAAAACGCGCGGCGACAACTCCCTCCTGCGCGATAAGGTGACCGAGGAGGAGATCAACCGCATCATCAGCCGGTGGACGGGCATCCCCGTGACCCGGCTAAGGGAAAGCGACCGGGAGAAGCTGCTCAAGCTCCCCGAGGAGCTCCACCGCCGCGTGATCGGCCAGGACGAGGCCGTACAGAAGGTGAGCGAGGCGATCCTGCGCAGCCGCGCGGGCATTGCGGACGAAAACCGCCCCATCGGCAGCTTCCTGTTCCTGGGCCCCACGGGCGTAGGCAAGACGGAGCTCGCCAAGGCGCTCGCCCAGAGCCTGTTTGACGACGAGAAGAACATGGTGCGCATCGACATGAGCGAGTACATGGAGAAGTTCTCCGTCAGCCGCCTCATCGGCGCGCCTCCGGGCTACGTGGGCTACGACGAGGGCGGCCAGCTCACCGAGGCGGTGCGCCGCAAACCCTACTGCGTGGTGCTGCTGGACGAAATCGAGAAGGCGCACCCGGATGTGTTCAACATTCTTTTGCAGGTGCTGGACGACGGGCGCATCACCGACAGTCAGGGCCGCACGGTGGATTTCAAGAACACCATCATCATCATGACCAGCAACCTGGGCTCCCAGCTGCTCCTGGACGGCCTGACCGGCGGCGCGATCGCCGACGAGGCCCGCGAGGCCGTGCTGCGCCTGCTCAAATCCAGCTTCCGGCCGGAATTCCTCAACCGCATCGACGACATCGTGTTCTATAAACCTCTGGAACGCGCGGAAATCATGGAGATTGTGCGCCTGCAGGCGAACCATCTGGCCAAGCGGCTGGAGCAGCAGGACATCCATATGGAGCTGACCGACCGGGCCGCCGAGGCCATCGTGGACGCGGCGTTCGACCCCGCCTACGGCGCGCGCCCGCTCAAGCGCTACATCCAGAGCCACCTGGAAACGCTGATCGCGCGCAAGCTGGTCGCGGGGGAGATTTTCCCAAGCCAGGTGATCACCGTGGACGCGGACGGCGAGGGCAGGCTGATCCTGCGTTAAGCGTACAGGCCCGCCACGCGGCGGCAACCCGAACAGGCAAAGCCCCGGAGGCAAACCCTCCGGGGCTTTGCCTCGCCGCAAGGGAGGCGCGCAACCCGCGGGACGCCTGCAATCGCCGGCCCTGGCCGCAGCCGCGCCGACCACCCTACCAAACCGGATGGGGCGGCGCTTCGCAGGATGGACGCCCGCGCGAATGGCAAACAGCCATCCCGGTTCCAGCGCGGCCTTGCCGGCGGCAGGCGAAAGGCACGCGCCCCCGACGCTTGTGCGAACGGGGATTCAATGGTAAAATGCACCAATAGAGGCATTGTGCCGTCTATTCGCGGACCGGAGACCGAAAGAGGTTCGCTTTCCGGCCGGATCGCCGGACTCCTGCGAGCCTTGGCGCGGATGCGGAACGGACAGATTGTCAGGAGGTTTTATCATGCTGGAAATCCCGGAAGCGAAAGTGCTGTCGGACCAGATTCGGGAGGCGTTCGCGGGCCGCGCCGTGCGAAACGCGGTGGTCAACGCCTCGCCTCACAAGCTGGCGTGGTACAATGGCGATCCCGACGCCTGCGGGCCGCTGCTGACCGGCCAGACGCTGGACGGCGCGCAGCCCCGCGGGGGGCAGGTGGAGCTCGCCTTGGGGCCGGTGCGCCTGACGCTGAGCGACGGCGTGAACATCCGCCGCCTCGCGCCGGGCGAACCGCGCCCCAAAACGCACCAACTGCTTCTGGAGATGGACGACGGCAGCGCCCTTTGCTGCTCGGTGCAGATGTACGGCGGCCTGTGTGCCTTCCGGGAGGGAACGTTCGACAACCCCTACTACCGGGCGGCCTGCGATGCGCCCTCCCCGCTGGGCGACGCGTTTACCCCGGCCTATTTCCAAAGCCTGCGCGCCGGTGCGGACAAGCTCTCCGCCAAAGCGTTCCTCGCCACGGAGCAGCGCGTGCCGGGGCTGGGCAACGGCGTGTTGCAGGACATCCTCCACGTGGCGGGGCTCAACCCGAAACGCAGGATGGCCTCCGTTTCGGCGTCGGCGTTCGAAACCCTCTACCGGGCGCTGACCGGCACCCTGCGCGAGATGGCTGCGCTGGGCGGGCGCGACGTGGAGACCGATCTGTACGGCCGGCCGGGCGGCTATCACACCCGGTGTTCCCGCAAAACGGAGGGTACGCCGTGCCCGGTATGCGGCACAGTGATCGTCAAGGAAAGCTACATGGGCGGCGCCGTATACTACTGCCCGACATGCCAGCCGGCCAGGGGTTGACCGGCGCGGACCGGAAAGCTGCGGAACGAGTGTGGAAAACGTAGGCCCTGTGGAGAAAATTGGCTGCGTTTTCCACAAAAACGGCCGAAAACAGGGAATCATCAGCGCCCAAGACATGGAAAACCATGTGGAAAGTGTGGAAAGCCGATGGCGTGTGCCTTTGCGGGCGGAGCCCCCGGAAGCCGGGCGGCCGTGGGAATTCCCGGTTACGGTTCGGCCCCAACTGGATATACCAAACAGTGGGCGTTCATGCGTCCGGCGGCGGGGAAGCGCAACGGAACCGCCGTACCCACTGCGACGCGGCGAACCGGCCGATGGGAAATCCGCCTGTCGCCGCCTCCAAACCCAGGGTACAGACCGTTTTGGCGGCACAAGATGCAAAAATGACCGCGCGCGCTTGAATCGGAAGGCCGTTCATGCTATCATGCAAGGTGGAGTAACAGCGAAGGGCGGCCGGTCTATGGAAGGGTGGGGGATCCCGGACGAACCGATAAGCGCGCGGGACGCGGAGCTGAAAAACCCGCTGGCGCTGGCGTTCATCGGGGATACGGTGTGGGACCTGCTCGTTCGCCGTCGGCTGCTGGCTACCTCGGCGCGGGTGAACGCGCTGCACCGTCAGGCCGTCGGCCTGGTGAACGCGGGCGCGCAGGCGAAGGCCCTCTGCCGGCTGGAACCGCTGCTGACCGGTACGGAGAGCGATATCGTCCGTCGCGGCGTCAACGCGCACAGCCGCCATGTCACCCCCCGGAATCAGGATCCGGTCGACTACCGCCGCGCTACCGGGCTGGAGGCCATGCTGGGCTGGCTGTACCTATCCGGCCAGTGGGCGCGCGTATCGCAACTGTTTGACGCGGCATACCCGCCGGGCACAGACATTGACCCGCCGGCACGCCGGACCGACTGACGCCCACCCCACCCAAACGCCCTCCCGCGCGGGGCGCCGGGGCGCCGGCGACCCGAATGCGCGAGAATCCGGCGGCCGCCCCGCGCGCCGCCAGGCCTCAGGAGGCCCCATGCCGCAAGTGACCCAACGCGTGGAACTCGTGCGCCATACCCTGGACGCTCAGGATATCGTAGCCCTTGCCGCGAAGCTCTGCTACGCGGGCGGAGACCTGGATTCCCTGCTGGAAAAGATCGCCGCCAACGACCAGCGCGGCTTTCTGCGCAAGGTGCGCGAGATGGGGCACGAGAGCGTGCTGGAGCATGTTTCCTTCACTTTTCTGGCCGAAGGCGTCAGCCGGGCGCTGCTGGCGCAGCTGACCCGCCACCGCATCGCGAGCTTTAGCGTTCAAAGCCAGCGCTACGTGAGCTACGCGGCGGGCTTCGGCTACGTGGTGCCGCCGGCGGTGCGGGCGCTGGGGCCGGAGGCGGAAGCCGAATACGCCGCCCAGATGGCGCAGATGCAAACCTGGTACGAGGGCTGGCAAAGGAAGCTAGGCGCCAACGAGGATGCCCGTTTCGTGCTGCCCAACGCCTGCGAAACAAGGCTGCTGGTGACCATGAACGCGAGGGAACTCCGGCATTTCTTCGCCCTGCGCATGTGCGAGCGCGCCCAGTGGGAGATCCGCGCGCTGGCTGGGCGGATGTTTGAGCTTTGTTATGCGCAGGCGCCCGAACTGTTCGAGGACGCCGGGCCGGGCTGCCTGCGCGGCGCGTGCCCGGAAGGCGAAAAAACCTGCGGGCAGGCCGCCGCCGTGCGCGCGCAACGGAAGGCGTACCTCGCCCGGCAAGCGGAAGCCGCCGACGGCCGGTAGGCACGCAACCCCGCGAAACGCGGTCAGGCCGTCAGCACGCATAACCCCCGGGCACGGGCGGCCGCTCAGCGGGGGAAACCCCCGCGCGCGAACGGCTTGCGGCGCCGGACAACCGCGCGGCGGGGTCAGGGGCGAAGCGCGAGGCAGCCGCAAAGCCCCGGCGGCCTTGCGGCGCGAACGGCTTGCGCACGCGGATGAACCGCCGGGCATGGATCACCTTTTACGTCGGCAACGGCATGAAGCGCGGTTTGCCGCACCCAACAACCCAACCCGCCGCCTCTCCGGTTTTCCGGCTGCGGGAACATACCCGGCCCCATCCGCGAACAGGAAACGCGGACAACTCAACGGATCGAACGCCTGCAAGGCGCGGGGATGCGCTTATGCGAAAGGCTTCAGGTAAGGAAGGATATACGATATGCCATATTATCGGGAATTTACGGATCAGCGCTCGCGCACGGAAAAGCGCCACGACGCTGAGAAACGCGGCGGTTATCAGGACGAGGGCGCGCGCTATGCCGGTTCTTCCGGCGACCGCCCCCCGCGCGGCGATAACCCGCCCCGTTCGGGCGAAGGCCGCCCGCCCCGCGGACCCGGCTTTGCGCCCCGTCCCCCGCGCGGCGATAACCCGCCCCGTTCGGGCGAAAGCCGCCCGCCCCGCGGACCCGGCTTCGCGCCCCGCCCCCCGCGCGGCGATAACCCGCCCCGTTCGGGCGAAGGCCGCCCGCCCCGCGGACCCGGCTTCGCGCCCCGCCCCCCGCGCGGCGATAACCCGCCCCG
>JAAYUF010000137.1 GCA_012517815.1 Clostridiales bacterium | reverse complement strand
GTAGCGCCATCAGGATGAGCATGTGCATGCGCTGGTAGGAGCCGTAGGCGTGCATGGAGCGCAGCTCTTCCGCCATATGCTCCATGGCCTGCGGGTCCACGGGCTCGGGCTCCCGGTCCATGGCGAGGGTCCGGCGTTCGCGCCAGAGGGTGTAGCTTTCCAGCAGCACGCTCAGGCCGTACCCTCCGAGCGTCTGCCACGCGGCGGTATCCGGCAGGGAGGAAAACAGAAGCAGCGCCACAATGCCCGCGGGCACGAGCTGCATCAGGATGAAGAAACCCAGAAAGGCGGGCCGGCCGATTCGGCCGCGCATCACAAAGCTAACCAGCCGCCGCCCGAGAATGGAGCGCATGGTCAGCGCCAGCACCACCGCAAAGAGCACCCAGACCGTGGGCAGGCTGCTGAAGATGGGGTATACGGCGAACACCGTGAGCGACAGCAGGAGCATGAACACCATCAGGAGCGTGCCCGTGACGCGCATGCGGCGGGACAGGTAGCGGCGGTTCTCGCCCAGGAAGGTTTGCGCGTAGGCGGAGGCGACCGCGCCGCTCATGAATAGGGCTCCGCCCAAAATCGGCAGCAGGCCGTAGACGCTGCTGACGGTCATGGAAAACAGATAGTTGTACAGGGTGCTCAGCGACATCATCACCAGCATGACGCGCCGCGAGCTGGCCCAGGGCTGTTCGTTTTTCGGCTGTTGCAAGGGCTACCCGCTCCTTTGGATTACGGCGATCAGTCAGCTTCACAAAGCACTTTATTCTACCACAACGGCGCAAGGCGAAGCAACAAAGCGGCGGTTTTTCTTGCGCGCAGGGCAACGGGCGAAGGCTGCGGCCCGCAGGCCGGAAAAGGGCGAATGCCGGGGGCGAAGCCCGTGAGCGGGGTTTCGCCCCTGCCCCGAATCCGAGGGGTTTTCCGACGGCCCGACGCCCCGGGATCAAACCCGGGGCGTTTTGCGTCATGTGTATGGGGGGCCCTGCCGATCGCAGGCTCCGGGCGCGCGGGCGAAACGTTCTCCTCAGGGCGCCGCGAACCCGGGGGCCGGGGTATCCGCCTCCAGCTCTTCCGCGACCGGCAGACGCCCCTGCGCCGCGTCCGGGACGGCTTCCTCCCGGCCGGCCATGGCCCGGGGCTCGCCGCGCCCCATGGGGGGCGGGGCGTTGTCCGCCGCCGCGGTAACAGTCGTCCCGTCGGCCAGCCGGACGCGAATGCCGGCGGCCATCCCGGCCAGCAGTTCGTCCGACTGCGCTTCCAGCGACCGGGCGGGATCATACCGCAGGGGCGCCGCGATGTGGAATACCCGCCTGCGGTAGTCGATGCACACCGGCCAGAACGCGAGCGCTTTGCCCGTGGCGCGGGCGTAGAGCGCCGCGATTTGCAGAAAGCCCCGGTTGAGCGCCTCGTGATGGGCCTGAAAACCCGAGGGCTGCTCGGGAAAAATCACCAGATGCTCGCCCTCCTGCAGCAGCTTCAGGCTTTGGCGGAAGGTGCGCATCACGCGCACGTCGTGGTAAACCGGCACGGCGGGCGCGGTGCGCAACACCGGCGGCAGGATGGCCGCGGCGATGTAGGGCAGCGTGGCGTTATACAGCGGCGCAAGGCGCGCGCCGGGCTTCCACCAGTAATCCTGACGCACATAGGCGGGCGTCTCCCGGGCGCTGAGCACCTGCGCGTTCATCCACGGGCGCAGGTGGTCGGCCATGGGAAACTTGGCGCACATGTCGATGGGGCCCAGCGCCCCGGCGTGGTTGCATACGAACACCGAGGGCTCTCCCGTGAAGGGAACGGCCCACTGCGGGCGCATGCGGTAGGTGCACAGGCGGATCAGCCCGCGCAGGAGGCGATAGCTCATTTTCAGCGGCATGGCACGACTCCCGTTCTGCCGTGAGGCATGATCAGTGCGGATCAACGAGGGTTGCGGTTTGTTTTCGGACCTGGGATGACGGCTCAGGCGGACCGGGACGGCGAACGGGCGGTTGGGGGCTTGCGCCGCGATGTCTTTTTATACCATATTCTCCACCCGCTGTCCAGCGGGAACCGCGCGCGGCGGCCCGCATGGAAATGTAACACAAAGATAAGAAAGGCGTAACGGCCGTCCGGGACGCGCACGCTATAATGATACTACAACATGTTGGGGGTTTGCGATATGGGACGGCAGAAAAGCTACTACATCTTTGCTCCGGAGAAGAAAAGGCGCAAGAGTCCCGGCTGCCTGGTGCTGATCCTGGCGGTACTGTTCGCGGCGGTGGTGCTCGGTCTGCTGACCAACGCGGCCATGAACCGCAAAACCAACCTGACGACCGAAAAAGTGCGCGTGATGTCGCTGGATAAAAAGCTGGAGAACTTTACCCTGCTGCACCTTTCCGACCTGCACGGAGACGCGCGCGGCCTGGATGCGGATATGTGGCGGACCCTCCTGTACGGCAAGGGCTTTTCCGCCGTGGTGATGACCGGCGATATGGTGGGCCGGGGCGGCGATTACACGCCGCTGGTTTCGCTGATCAAGACGCTCAAACAGATCAAGGCGGACGTGCCGGTGTACCTGATCGCCGGGGACGATGATCCCGCGGCGGTGATGTCCACCCTGCACGGCAACCCCGAGGTGCTGGCGGACTGGGTGCGCGCCGCGCAGGACGCGGGCGCGGTGTACCTGGACCGGCCGGTCAGCCAGCCGGTGGGGAAGCTCACGGCCTGGTTTGTGCCGGAATACCTCTACAGCGTGGATATCGCGGGCATGCAGGACAGCCTGACCCGCCAGAAGCAGGACATGGAGGCCCAGGGCCAGCAGTACGAGGGCGAGGGCGGCGCCAGTTACCGGGCGCTTTGCTACCGGCTGGAGGCGATCACCGCCAGCGCCGAAGCCCTGAAAGCCATGGGCAAGGAGGATTTACAGATCGGCCTTGCGCACGTGCCGCTTCAGGCGGACTACGTGCGGGAGATGGTCGAGTGGGCGGATGAAACCGCCGCCTTTAGCTTCCGGCGGCTTTCGCTGGTGGTGGCCGGGCATTTCTGCGGCGGCCAGTGGCGGCTGGGCGGGCTGGGCCCGTTGTATGTGCCGCAGCAGGGATGGTTCCCCGGCGACACCGGCGTGACGGGCATGCAGCGCGTCAACAGCATCAGCCAGTACATCAGCGCGGGACTCGCCCCCAGCGATTTTTACCCCATGCCCGGCCGCCTGTTTAACACCCCCGCGGTCACCCTGCTGTCGTTTACCGCGAAGATCGACTGACGGGCGCGTGATTCACGGGATGGGTTCCCCGGCGGCACCGGTATAATGGGCATGCAGCGCGTCAACAGCATTACCCAGTACATCAGCGCGGGGCTTGCGCCCAGCGATTTTTACCCCATGCCCGGCCGCCTGTTCAACACCCCGGCAGTCACCGTGCTGTCGTTTACCGCGAAAATCGACTGACGGGCGCGTGATTCACGGGACGGGTTCCCCGGCGACACCGGCGTGACGGGCATGCAGCGCGTCAACAGCATTACCCAGTACATCAGCGCGGGGCTTGCGCCCGGCGCTTTTTTCTTATACCCGGTTGCCTGTGCAGCACGCGCCGATATCCCTGCCCGCGCGGATGGCAAACGATTGAATCAAGGATACGAAACCCAACGCGTGTCTTGACAACCGGGACCGGCATGGGTATAATGTAAAAACTGGGTAAAATCCATGTAAAAATCACATGAACCGAAAGGATGAATGCCTGATGAAAAAATTCCTGGCAATGCTCTTGTCGTCCCTGATGGTGCTGGGCATGGTGTCTGTGGCCGGGGCCGAAGCCGCCGACGCGATCGATCCCGCGCTGATCGCCGCCGCCCAGGCCGAAGGTGAGCTTACGGTATACGCTTCCTGCGAGGAAGCCTACATGAACGCCGCCTGCGACCACTTCCAGGAACTCTACGGAATCACCGTCAACCGCCAGCGTCTGTCCACCGGCGAAGTCGCCGCCAAGATTGAGGAAGAAAACGGCAACCCCAGCGCCGACGTGTGGTTCGGCGGCACCACCGACCCGTATAACGAGTCGGCCGCCAAGGGCCTGCTGGAAGCCTACGACGCCAAGAACGCCGGCCACCTGATGAGCGACCTGTACCGTGATAAGGACGGCTACTGGTACGGCATCTACAAGGGCATTCTGGGCTTTATGGCCAACACCGAGGAACTCCAGCGCCTGGGCCTGGAAGCGCCCAAGGACTGGGACGACCTGATCAAGCCCGAGTACAAGGGCCTGGTGTGGATGTCCAACCCCAACACCGCCGGCACGGCCAAGCTGATCATCAACACCATGGTGCAGATGAAAGGCCACGACGCCGCCATGGAATACTTCAAGGCGCTGGACCAGAACGTGGCCCAGTACACCAAGAGCGGCTCCGGGCCCAGCAAGATGGTCGGCCCCGGCGAGTGCGTCATCGGCATCGGCTTCCTGCATGACGGCATCACCCAGATCCTGGCCGGGTACGACAACATTCAGCTGATCCTGCCGGCGAGCGGCACCAGCTATGAAGTCGGCGCGACCGCCATCTTCAAGGGCGCCAAGCACATAAACGCCGCCAGGCTGTGGGTGGAGTACGCCCTGAGCCCCGAGTGCGTCAACCTGGCCAAGACCGCCGAAAGCTATCAGTTCCTGGTGATCGACAACGCCGAGCAGCCGGCCGAAGCCACCGCGTTCGGGCTGGACCCCAACAATACCATCAACTATGACTTCGCCGACGCCAAGGCCAACACGTCCAAGTACGTGGAGGACTTCTTCGCGGCCATCGGCGCGGGCGCGGACGACCGCTTCAAGACCGAGTAACCCGAAACCAGCTGTAACCGGCGCGGAGGATGACGGTTCCGTCATCCTCCCGCTTTTATCCCGGCCCGCGGGCCGGGCACGAAACCATCGCCAAAGGGGGCTCACGCCATGGTCGCAGCGGGGGCGCAGGGGAAAAGGCTGGATCGCCGAAAGCTGTTCGGGGATCCCATCATGGTTTCCACCATCGCGGTGCTGTTGATTTTTCTGCTCCTGTTTATCCTCTATCCGCTGGCCACGCTGCTGGTGGACAGCGTGTTCAGCCGGGAAACCGGCTTCACGCTGGATGTGTTTACCCGGGTGCTCAGCCTGGGGCGCTTTCGCACGGCGTTTACCAATACGCTGCAGCTGGGCCTGCTCACGGGCGTTTTCAGCACCGTGCTGGGGCTTATGTTCGCGTATGTGGACGTGTACATGAAGGTGCGCTCCCGCGTCATGAAAAAGCTCTTTGATGTGGTAAGCCTGCTGCCGGTGGTCTCCCCGCCGTTTGTGCTGTCGCTGAGCATGATTTTGCTCTTCGGTCGCAGCGGCCTGATCACGCGCACGCTGCTGGGCATTTACGACAGTGAGATTTACGGCCTCAAGGGCATCGTGGTGGTGCAGACGCTCACGTTTTTCCCCGTCTGCTACCTGATGCTCAAGGGCCTGCTCCGCAACATCGACCCCTCGCTGGAGGAAGCAGCCCGCGACATGGGCGCCACCCGGTGGAAGGTGTTCACCACCGTGACGCTCCCGCTTCTGCTGCCGGGCCTTGGCAACGCGTTTCTGGTCACGTTCATCGAGTCCGTGGCGGATTTCGCCAACCCCATGCTCATCGGCGGCAGCTTTGATACGCTGGCCACCACCATCTACCTGCAGGTGACCGGCGCCTACGACAAGGTGGGCGCGGCCGCGATGGCCGTGGTGCTCCTGAGCCTGACGCTGGTGCTGTTCCTCATCCAGAAGTACTATCTGGAGAAGCGCACCGTGGCCACCCTGACCGGCAAGGCCAGCCGGGAGCGCATGCTCATCGCCGACAGGAGCGTCACCCGGCCGCTGACGATCCTGTGCACGCTGTTCAGCGCCTTTGTGATTCTCATGTACGTGAGCGTCCCCTTCGGCGCGCTGTTCAAGCTCTGGGGCCGGAACTACTCGCTTTCGTGGGTGCATTTTGAGTACATCTTCAAGTACGGCGGCATCCGGGCGTTCCGGGACTCGTTCCTGCTGTCGCTGATCGCCGCGCCCATCACCGCGCTTTTGTCCATGATCATCAGCTATCTGGTGGTGAAAAAGAAGTTCCGCTCCAAGGCGCTCATCGAGTTCACCAGCATGCTGGCCATGGCCGTGCCCGGCACGGTGCTGGGCGTGGGCTACATCCGCGGCTACGCCAACGGCATCTTCGGCACCGGGCTTTTGCAGGGGCTCTACGGCACGGGGCTGATCCTGATCATCGTGTTTGTGGTGCGAAGCCTGCCCGTGGGCACGCGCAGCGGCATCTCCGCCCTCAGGCAGATCGACCGCTCCATCGAGGAAAGCGCCTACGACATGGGCGCGAACAGCGGCCGCGTATTCATGACCGTCACCCTGCCCCTCATCAAGGACAGCTTCTTCAGCGGCCTGGTGACCACCTTCGTGCGCTCCATCACCGCCATCAGCGCGATCATCCTGCTGGTGACGCCCAAGTACCTGCTCATCACCACGCAGATCAACGAGTTTGCCGAGAAGGGGAAGTTCGGCGAGGCCTGCGCCTACGCGACCATCCTGATCCTGATCGTGTACGGCTCCATCCTGCTGATGAACCTGTTCATGAAAACCTTCGGCACGAGCAAAAAGATCCGGGAGGCGCAAAAGAATGGCTAAGATCAGCAAAGGCGTTCGGCTGGAGCATATCTCCAAAATCTACAGGGACCCCAAAACGGGGCGCGATTTTTACGCCGTGCGCGACACCAGTCTGGATATCGAGCCGGGCACGTTTGTGACGCTGCTGGGCCCCAGCGGCTGCGGCAAAACCACCACGCTGCGCATGATCGCCGGCTTTGAAAGCCCGGACGAAGGCGAAATCTTCCTGGGGGAGGAGCCCATCAACGCGCTGACCCCCAACAAGCGCGATACCGCCATGGTGTTCCAGAGCTACGCGCTGTTCCCCCACTACAACGTGTTTGACAACGTGGCCTACGGCCTGCGCCTGCGCAAACTCCCCAAGGCCGAGATCGACGAGCGCGTGCGCCGCATCCTTTCCCTGGTGGAGATGGAGGGCATGGAAGCGCGCATGACCAACCAGCTTTCCGGCGGGCAGCAGCAGCGCATCGCGCTGGCGCGCGCGCTGGTGGTGGAACCGGGCGTGCTGCTGTTTGACGAGCCGCTTTCCAACCTCGACGCCAAGCTGCGCGTGAGCATGCGCACCGAGATTCGCCGCATCCAGCAGACGCTGGGCATTACGGCCATCTACGTGACCCACGACCAGAGCGAGGCTATGTCCATCAGCGACCGCATCGTGATCATGAACGCGGGCGAGATCGCCCAGACGGGCACGCCCATGCAGATCTACTACCACCCGGACAGCGCGTTCGTGGCGGATTTCATCGGCGAGGCCAACTTCCTGGCCGCGCAGGTCATGGGCATGGAAAACGGACTGTGCCGCGTGAGCATCGACGGGCGCGAGGCGCTGGTGGAAACCGCCCGCGCCATGGAAGTCGGGCAGGCCTGTCAGGTGGTGCTGCGGCCGGAAGCCATCCTCATCGGAGACAAGGGCCTCCTGCCCTGCAAGGTGGAACTGAGCTGCTTTATGGGCAGTTACCAGAACTACCACGTGCGCGCGGGGGACACGCTGGTCAAGATCGCCGACAACTGCCCCATCAACAAGAAAATCTACCGGGTGGGCGACGAAGCCTGGATCGGCTTTGACAAGGAGTGCGCGCACCTGCTGTGATCCGGTTTCAAGTCAGGGACGTTCCAGCCCGCGGCGATGGTAGCCCCCGGCCTTGTCGCAAACGCGGCGTAACCTCGCTACGCCTCGGTTTGCGTTCCTCGCCGCAGAATCCTGCCGCTTGAGAGCGTTAGCGTCTGCATGCATTGAAATGGCCTAAGCGCCGGCTTCCCGCCCCGCTCCGATGGCAGACCCGCCCGCGGATTTCCGCGCGGCGGGCTTATTTATGAACAAAAGATTGCGTTTTAATAACATTTTTCTTAAATTATCCACCTGTTCTTCACGCGGTCACCATATTGGGGCTGTATGCTTACGTCGTTCCCAGTTGAAATTAAGGAGGTTCTTACAAAATGAAGCGTATGTTGGCGGTTCTTCTGTCTGCTTTGTTGCTCCTGAGCGTGGCCGGTTCTTCGCTGGCCGAAACCAGCACGGATGCGACCGCGTCCGCCACCCAGGCGCCCGGCAACGGCAACGGCGCTCCCTCGGGCAATCCCCGGCTGACGGGCACCATCACGGCCATCTCGGACAGCTCCATTACCATCACCGTAAGGGGCGGCATGCAGGGCAACGGCGCCCCGCCGCAGGACGATAACGCCGGCCAGAACGCCGGTACGCCTCCGCAGGATGGCAATAACCAGCAGGGCGGGGGCAACCAGCAGGGCGGCGGGGACCAGCCGGGCGGCAACGGCCAGCAGGGCGGCAACGGCCAGCAGGGCGGCGGCAACCAGCCGGGCGGTAACGGCCAGCAGGGCGGCGGCCAGGGCAACGGCAGCGGATCCCAAGGCGCTACTCCCCCCACGCAAGACGGCGAGACTTCCGGCGAAACCCGCAGCGTAACCGTTACGGTAACCTCGTCCACCACGTACACGCTTCGCGGCAGCGATACGGCCATTACCCTGTCCGATCTGGCGGTCGGCATGGTGGTGAGCGTGACCGCGACCGGCGACGACACCAACGGCTATACGGCCACGGCGATCCAGGCCGAGCAGAGCGCAAGCGATACCACCACCGATACCACCAGCGGCACCTGACCTTGTAATCCGGCGCGCAATCCGCGCGGCGCAGGCGCCATGTGCGCCAGATGCGCCGCCGGGCGCGCCGGAGGGTGGGCGGAATGTTGCCAATGGTAAAGGGGGGACCGCCCGGAGGGGGCGGCCCTCCCTTCTTTGATTTTGCGATCCTGCTGGTATGGGTGTCGCCCGGGCAGGGACTTTTTTGCGCTTATGCAAGCGCGGGGCAGGGCGAAGGGGATGCGCCTGCGGGCGCACCAAAGGGCTTTCCGCTCGCCCTTTGGAAACCTTCGGGGGCGGTCTTGCCGCGAGGCTGCTGCTTTTTGCGCCCTGTCGGCGCTGGGCGAAGGGGATGCGCCTGCGGGCGCACCAAAGGGCTTTCCGCTCGCCCTTTGGAAACCTTCGGGGGCGGTCTTGCCGCGGGGCTGCTGCTTTTTGCGCCCTGTCGGCGCTGGGCGAAGGGGATG
>JAAYUF010000136.1 GCA_012517815.1 Clostridiales bacterium | reverse complement strand
GGCCGGTTTCCTCCGGCCAAGACGGCGGCGCGCGACGCAGGCCGGTTTCCACTGGCCATGACGGCGGCGCGCGGGTTGCGCGCAGGGCTTAATCGTGTCTTTCGCGGACAGCGATGGTTCGCGCGTTGCCCGGTTACGTTTTTTCGTAGCGGCGTCAAGCTGCGGCCCGGCAACCCTCAATTTACACAGCGCCACGATCCGCAGGATGCTCCCCTGACCGGCGGCGCGCTCCGGTAGTTACAGACGGCCAGCGGGTTCCCCCGGCCGAAGGCACGCAGGGCCGGTCGCCGGTCCTGCGCGGTTCGCAGGTCAGGGTCATATCGCCTTGATGAAGTTCTTTTGTTCCTTGCGCAGGCGGTACCCGCAATGCAGGTAAAACCCGTGCGCGTGGGTGCGGCCGAAGCTCGAAACCAGCCGGACAGCCTCGCAGCCGTCCGCTCTGGCCCAGGTTTCCACGGCTTCCACCAGCATCCGCCCCAAGCCCAGCCCGCGGCGATCGTTTTCCACCGCCAGCGACAGGATGTTTTTCATACTGCCTGCGTGCAGGGTTTCATAGTCCGCCGCGTGCACAAAGCCGGCCACGTGCCCGGCGTCCTCGTCCCATACCACGAACACCCGGTCCGCCGGGCGTTTCAACACGCGCTCCAGCTGGGCGGCCACGGCTTCCGGCGGGCATTCGTAGCCCAGCGCCTCGCGGTTCAGCCGGTGGATCACCGCCGCGTCCTCCGGGCGTGCCGGCCGCACGCTCCACCTCACGGTTGCCCCTCGATGACCGCGCGCACATACGCCAGCGGATGGGCGGTGATCCGCGCCGTATCGTCCAGCGTGTGTCCCTGCGCGATCAGCCGTTTGAACACCATGGGCATGCTTTCCCCCACCTCCAGGATGTGGTGGTCGGGATCGTAAATGCGGATCACGCGCTGTTTCCAAGGGTATTCCTTGAGGGGGTGCACCCATTCGATCGCCGGGTCCCGCAGCAATTTCTGCTCAAACTCGTCGAGATTCTCGCAGTCGAAGTACAGCTCCATGTTGTGGGGTTTGTCCACGACGCTCTCCTCCGGCAGGCCCAGCAGTTCTGCAAAATGCTCCTGCAGCGACAGCCCGCCTTTCAGGCCGATATTCCAGCCCAGATCAACCTCCACCTCCATGTCGAACCATTTCTGGTAGAACGCGAGGCTCTTCTTTACGTCCTTGACCGCTATCAGCGCGCTCTGGTACCGCATGGTATTCCTCCCGTCGGTTGTTGGATCGCCCGACCCGGGCGTGTCAGATGGCTCCGCGGAATCCCTTGCCGATGATTTCCCCCGTGTTGGTGATCAGGATGAAGCAGCCCGGATCGGTTTCTCGGGCAAAACGGCGCAACCGGATCGCCTGCGCGCGGTTGACCACCGCCAGAATCACGGTCTTGTCCTCATGCGTAAAGGCGCCTTCGCCGCGCAGGTTGGTAGCCCCGCGGTGCAGGTCCTCCACGATGAAGCGCACGATCGGCTCCGGTTTGGAGGTGATGATCTGGAAACACTTGTGAATCTTGATGTTTTCCAGTACCATATCCACCACGACGGATTTGATCATCAGGCCCAGAATGCTGAACAGGCCCGTTTCCATGCCGAAAGCCACGCAGGCCATGGCCGTGATGAGAAAATCCGAGCACAGGAGGCTAAAACCGATGTTGAGCGAGGTATACTTGCGCAGGATCATCGCAACCACGTCGGTGCCGCCGCTGGACGAATCCAGGTTAAACAGGATCGCGCTGCCCATAGCCGGCAGGGTGACGGCGAAGATCAATTCCAGCAGCGGCTGCGAGGTCATGGGCGTCTGCAATGGCAAAATGACTTCCAGCGCCCAGGTAACGCCCGACATGACGATGCTGCAGTAGGCGGTGCGTAGCCCGAAATTACGGCCGAAGATCACAAACCCCACCACCAGCAGCAACTGGTTGATGACGAACATGAACGTACCGGGGCTCAGGTTGGGCACGTAATGGTTCAGGATGATCGAGATGCCGCTGACGCCGCCTGTGGAAAAGTGGTTGGGAAACTTGAAAAAGTAGACGCCGATGGCAATCAGGAGCGAGCCGGCGGTCAGCAGCGCATACTCCCGCGCGCTGGTCCTGAATGGGGTCCGTGGTGCGCCGGCCGTCGCCGCCCGCGCCGATGAGCCGCTTTGTTGCATATCAAGCTCCTTTGCCTGCCTGATCCGGGGTTGTACGCCCTCCAGACTGACCCTGCGGTAGGCCCGCGCCGACGGTTTCGCGCTGGCCGCGAATCGCGCGGCGATGTGCATGCGGCCTTATGCGAGAGCAAGCAAGCCCAGGGGAACCAGCGGAGAACCGGGCGTTACTTGCCCGCGCCGGTACGGCACCCGGGAATGGTTGCGCGCGGCGCCCCGCGCGTTCGCAGTCGCCGAGTGCGTTGGCAGCAGAGCCAGAGCCGCGCATCCTGTGGCTTTCGCCGCTGCGGGCGCCTGTCGCCACTTGAAAGGGGGCGTCCGTTGCGACCCATTCGCCATCCGCGTTCGCGTCCCCATTCAGCCGATATAAAACTGTCTGCGGCCGTACATCACGGTTACAATTCGAGCGTCGTATCCAGATTTCCTTCCCGGAACCGCTCGATGATCGAATAGGCGATGCTGACCGAGCTGGCATGCTCCGGCAGATGGTCGGCCGTGAACCAGCGCGCGTCGGCCAGTTCGCTCTCCTGCAACACCACGTCGCGCGCGCCGTCCAGCGTCGCGTGAAAGCCGATCATCATGCTCTGGGACAGCCCCCAGGGCTGGCTGCCAAGGTAGCGGATGTCCCGGACGCGCAGCCCCACTTCCTCCATGATTTCGCGCCGCACCGCCTGTTCCAGCGTTTCGCCGACTTCCACATAGCCGGCAATCAGCGAAAAGTGGCGAAACACGCCGTGCGCGTTTCTCGCCAGCAGAATCTCCGAACCGTCCGTGATGGCGACGATGATCGCGGGCGCGATGGTCGGGTACTGGATCAGGCCACACGCCGGGCATGCCAGCGCGCGCTCGGAAGCCGCCGGCTCCACGCGGGTACCGCACGCGCCGCAGAAACGGTGGGTCCGGTACCAGGCGTTCAGATGATTGGCCGCGTTCAGCAAAAAAGCGTCCTCGTGGGACTGCATCAGGCGAAACACGCGCGCCTGCTCAAACGAAAACCCTTCCGGCAGCATCGCCTCCGCGTCCGTCGGGATTTCCGCCAGAAACACCCGCCGTTTGTCCTGCGTGAACAAATGAAAGGGCTGGATATCCGAAAACGCCGTCGCCAGTTCTCCCCAGTCCGGCAGGCGGGACGCGGCGCCCTCGGGACGCAGCACGACGCTGTCTCCGCGAAAAACCAGCGCCGTATCTTCCGGCGCACAGGGCACAGAATCATAAAAGAGCGAAAAGCGTTCCGGTCGGTCGTTGATCAGCATGGGTCACACCTCTTGCATCAGGATACCCATCCATGATAGCGCGAACCGGAAAAAAGTCAATGGCGAACCTTCCGCCTCCCGCCGCGCCTAGACAAACCGTAAACACCCGGCCAACGGCGGGCCGTCTGCCGGCGCCCGCGCGCAACACGCCGGGCTCCGGCGCCGATATCGGCGTTCCGCTGCGGAACGCGGCCCGTTACATGGCCAAGAAACGAAGCGGCTGCCCGGATGCGTCGCTGACACCTTCCGGCGAATTGGGCAAGCGGACGGGCAATTCGGTTTCAAATCATGTGCGCTTCCATCTCGCGGCGGTTGTATTCCTTAGCTTCGCCGTGAACGCTCGACGCAGCCGCGCTACCCCTTCGCTTCCGCTCCTTGTTACAGAAAAATACGTTCGCGGGCTTCGGCGCATTCCTGAACGGAAATTGCAGAAGCTATCAAGCCGCATGGCCTGTATCCCGGCGACAATCGCGCATGAGCCATGCCGCCGGCATGGCATTGGGCATTCGTCCTTCTGCCGATCCGGCGAACCTTTCGCGCGGTCAGCCGCATGCAGCCATGCATGGAGAAAGGCTTGCCGAGATTTTCACCGGGGCGTGGAGCGGAAGCAAAGGTAAAGCAAAGCTACGTCCGGCCCTTGCGGTAAAGCCACGACGCAAAAGACCCGCAAGCCCAACATGTTCATATTTGCATGCAGTGGAAGCCGAAAGAAGTCAGTCGATGATCACAACTTCATCCGCGTCCTCGGGCATCGGCGAAATCTCCGTTCCCTCGTCCGCGTCCGCTGCCGGCAGCGTGGCCGGGTCCGCGATATAGGCATACAGGATGGCGCTTGCCCAGCCGGAGTAGGTGTTGGGTTCGTAGTTTTGTAACCAGTCGGTGTGAAAATCGAAGTACACGTTGGTGTACAGCGGCAGCGTCGGAAGCAGCTCGTTGAAGCGCTTCTGGAACGCCAGCCAGTTCTTCTGGTAGGTGAGCAAATCCATCGGCTCGGTTTTATGCATTTTCCAGGCCAGCCGCATCAACCGATCGTCGTCCAGCCCGCTGGTGTTCACCGCGCCGCCGATCTCCCCGCCGGCGTTGAACGTGTAATACGGGTCAAACACCGAGGAAAAGTTAGTGCCCATGAAATTCATATCGTACTTACGCTCCCCGTCGGTGCGGTAGTAATCCTCCAACAGCGTCGCGAAAGGCACCACTTCCACCAGCAGTTCGCACCCAATCTGCGGCAGCGCCTGCGCAAGCTGCTCCACGATCAGCGTCGCGCCGTTGTTGTTTTCGGCCTGCGCAAACCGCAGCGAGAGGCGCATCCGCTCCTTGCCAACCTTCTTGTAGCGTACGTCGTCCACGCCTTCCACAAACTTGCCGCCCTGCTCGTTGAGCGTCCAGCCGTCCTGAATCAGCAGCTTTTTTGCCTTCTCCATGTCCGGGTCATACCGGTTCAGGCCCTCCAGCGTCAGCCGGTCCCAAGCCTTCAGGTCATTGAGCGTCGCATTTTCCGGGCGTATCGACCCCGACGCCGCCAGCATCATCCACTGCCCGAGCCCGTAATAGCCGTAGACCGGCAGCCCCGTATCCCCCAGAAAAGCCTGAACGAACGCGTCCTGATCCACACAGTAGGCGATGGCCTGCCGCACGGCAGTAAACTGCTGAGGGCCCTTTTCGCACGAAAAGGCACAGAATCCATAGCCCATCCGGGCGTAATTCTTCACATCAAACCCCGCGCCTCGCAGTGCCAGACCATCGCGCACGGCTTGCCCGTCCACGCACTTATTCAGCAGATCCACCTCGCCCGCTTCCAGTTGCCCGATCATTTCGCCGGAGGCGACCGGCACCAGCGTCAGGGTATCGATCACCGGTTTCACGCCTTCATAGTTGCCCTTAAAGTAAGGGTTCAGCGTGAAATCCACGCGGCCGGTCACCGGATCGAACGCCGTCAGTTGATACGGGCCGCTGGTCAGCTTCGGGTGGCTCATGTAGCCGATGGTTTCATCGAAAATGGTTCTGCGCAGCAGGTCGACCGTCAGGGGCGCATCCGACGCGGCCGCGCCGGTCGCGATCAGGCGGGCTCCCTTTTTGGTATCCTCCACCGCGCAGTACGGCGCGAGCTCGCTTTTCGGGTACGGGATGCACCAGATGGACGCCAGATCGAAGAAGAACGGCTCGTGGTCCGCCTTGACGGTGATGCTGAACGTATGCGTCCCCATCAGCCGCACGCCTCGCAGGGCATCGGTCTTGCCCTCGTGGTACTCGTCGTAACCCACGATCTTTTCGTACCGCGAGGATTCAGCGCCCAGTTCCGCCGCCTCCGGCGACGCGCACAGGAGCAGGGAAAACACGTAATCCTCCGCCGTGATCGGCGTTTTCCCGTCGCAATAGACCAGATCCTGCTGGAGCGACACGGTGTATACGGCGTTTCCCCGGCTTTTGCGCGTCGTCACGCTGCTTACGACCATCGGGTCGGCCACAAACTGTAGCTGGGATGTCCACGCCACGGTGTTGTAACCGTACAGCAGCGCGCGCACATCGATATCGCTGGTGTTGTTGCTCCACATATCCGTAAAGAAGCTGCCGCTCACCCGGGTGGGATTGCCGACGGTCAGGTGCGTAGGCTGATCGCTTACGGGCCGCCCCATCAGCGCGATCTCCGCGGTGAGCGAAAGCTCGTCGGCGGCGGATTCCTCCGCCGTTGCCGCTGCTTGCGCGCCGGCGGTCAGCAGCATGAGCAGCGCCAGCAGGAAGGCAGTCGGTTTTCGCATGGTCGTTTTCCCTCCCCTTTCGTAGCGCCGGTCAGTCAATGCAGTCGCCCTCGTTGAGGTTCATGTTGGTGCCGAGCGGTACGCCGTAAGCCGTCCATATCGTCTCCCCGCTCTCGTCCTGCGTTTTGAACACTTCCGAGGTGTGCGTGTTGGTAATGGTCACGGATTCCAGCCCGTAGGCATACTGCGCGTGGTACCCCGGGATCGCTTCCTCCAGGACGCGGTACTCGATCTCGGTGCCGTCGGCATTGAACACGGGCAGGCTTTCAAAGGCGCAGGCCCAGCCGGTGGCAAGGCTGACCGCACTGCGCTGGGTCGCGGTGCCGTCCGCAAGCAGGTAGACGGTAACCGTCGCGGGCCGCAGGGCGTCCTTGTTGTCGTCGTCGTTCCACGTTTTGGTCACGGCCAGGCGGGTAAACGCCTGCTGGCGGTTCCGCTCGTTGGTGAACACGGCCGCCGAATCCTGCGTGCCGATGACGCCCGCCGTGCCGGTTGCCGAGGTCTGATACCCTTCCATGTTCGCCTCGGCCTCGGTGACGGAATAGCTCCAACCGGCGAGGAGATTGGGCAGGGTAACGCGCTCGCCGCCCTTCAGGCGTGCCGTGGCCGCGCCGCCCGTAAACGTGAGCGAACCGTACGCGCCGGTTGCCGGGAGCGTCCCGTTGACCGCGCGACCGCTCCGGTCGAACAGGCGAATGGTAAAGGTAAACGCGCGCTCCGTTTCCGGCGCATTGCCCGCGAGCGCCTTGCGAACCGTCAGGCTGCCCACCGTGCGGGTATTGGTGAAGGCGGCCGCCGAGACGCCCGTGCCGATTGTGCCGCCGGAAGCGGTGAAATGCGTGGTGTATCCCTCGCCCGTATAGCTGCTCTCGGCAACGGCATACGTCGTATCCGTCGGGATTCCGTAAACGGCCATCGTCTGACCGCCCGTCAAGGAGAACGTGCCTCTGCCGCCGCTGACGGTCAGCGCCGTCGGGTAGGCGATGCCGTTTGCGGTCAGGTCGCACGTGTAGACGCCGTCCACTGGCATGCGATCCGCGCGGGTAAGCGTTACGGTAAACAGGAAGCCCCGTGTCGCGCTCGCGCCGTTCCCGGCGAGCGTTTTGGTCACGCTCAGGGTGCCGACGTTGCGCGTGTTCACAAACGCGGCGGCGCACACCTGATCGTCGGTTTGCACTTTGCCCGCGCTGACGCGGCTTGAGGGCGTCGTGTAGTAGCCGTCTTCCACATAGCTCTTTTCCGTGACGGCGTAGGACGTATCCTTCAAAATCGCCTTGATGGTCAGGGACTGGCCATGTTTGAGCGTAACGTCCGCTTTTCCGCCGCTGACGGTCAGCAGCAGCGGCGACACGCCCGACGACGTGCTCAGGTCGCATTCGTATACCCCGTCGACGCTGATGCTGTCCTCCCTGGTAAAGAGGACTTCAAACGCAAAGTCCTGATCCGGGTTGGCGGCGTTCCCGTTCGCGGTTTTGGAGATGACCAGCTTGCCAGCGCCGCGGGTGTTGAGGAAAGCCGCCGTATAAGTCTGATCCACATCGTAGATCACGCCGGTTCGCACGCCGCCGGTCGGGGTCGGGTAATAGCCCTCGCCGCGGTAATCCGCCTCGGTCACCGTATAGGCGGTGCCGGTGAGGATGCCGGGGATGGAGAAGCTCTCGTCCGCCCTGAGGGACACCGTCGCCATGCCGCCCGTTACGGTCAGGGTTTCTTCGGCGCTTGCGCCCGTTGCCCCCTGCGTGCGCTGGCAAACATAGTCGCCGTCCACCGTCAGCGTATCGGTGCGCTCCAGCCTGATGGAGAAGTCAAACGCCTTGCCGGCGTCGGCCGCCGCGCCCGCAACCGCCTTGCTGATGACCAGCGCGCCGTAGGTATTGCGGGTGTTGACCGCCGTGACGGTCGCGCCATCCTGCGTTAGGGTGTGCACGTCGGCATCCGGCAGCAGGACGGTCTGGTAGCCGTCCGCAGCATAGGAAACCTCGGCGACGCTGTAGGCGGTCCCTACGGGAATATCGGTGATGGTTGCGTGTTCGCCGCCCTTCAGCGCAACGCTCGCCTTTCCGTGCGCAAAGGTCACGCTTGTTACCGCGCTCCCCGCCGCGCAGGGATAGGCGCGGTTCACCTCGACGCCGCCGGCGCCGGTCAGCGTTATTTGGAAGGTAAAGGCCTTGTCCGGATCCGTCGCGTTGCCGGCCAGCGTCTTTTGCACCGTCAGGGAGGCCGCGTCGCGCCGGTTGGTAAACGCGGCGAGCGCGCCCGTCGCGTCGGCGTCGCAGGCGGCGACGGTACCGGAAGCCGCGCGGGAAACAGGCGCAGGCGTATAAGCCCCGGCGGATTCATCCGCTTCGGTGACGGTGTAGTCGGTGCCCGCGTACAGTCCGACAACGGTGATGCTCTGCCCGCCGGCCAGTTCCACCGTGGCTTTGCCCGATGCGAACGTCAGGCTTGACTGCGTTTTGTCGCCGGTTGTCACGCACGCGTAGGTTCCGTCCACAGGGAATGCGGCGTTGGTGAGCGCGATTTCAAACCGGAACTGTTTTGCGGTATCCGGCGCGGTGCCGGCGAGGGTTTTGCTCACCGTCAGGTTGCCCAGGTTGCGGGTGTTGGTGAACAGCACATCGTTGATATCCTCGTCCGTAGCGATGGTCCCGGCGGGGTCGATCGCCTCGGTTGCGTAGCCTTGGGCGGCGTAGTCCGCCTCCTGCACCAAATAGCGTGTGCCCGAGATCAGCCCGGAGAGGGCGACCGTTTCGCCGCCGCCAAGGGTGAGCGAAAGCTGCCCGGACGCGTCAGGCGTAAGCGAGGTCAGGCTCGCGTCGCCGCTGTGCACGCAGGGGAAGGTGCCCGTGACGGGATCCCCCGAGCGATCCGTAAGCGTCACGGTGAAACTGAACCGGTCGCCCGCGACGGGCGCGTTGCCGGCAAGCGTTTTCTGGATGCGCAGCGTGCCCTTGCTCTCGTTTTGGAACGCGACCGAATCGCAGGGGTTTCCGTCGCCGTCGGTGAGTTGCTTCACAACATCCAGGACGCCGTCGCCCAGGTTGTACAGGGTAACCGTCAGGCGGTAGACGCTTGCATCGTAGGTGATGCCCTTGACGCCGTCGTTGCGCTCGGTCACGGTGTAATGGTAGGTGTGCCCCGCATCGGAAAAGCCGTAGGTCAGCGCGGGGAAGGCGAAATGCCCGGCCGCGTCGTTAATCACGGTGGCCGTGGTAAAGCCCGGATCGTCCGTACTGCTAAGCACAAAGGCGAACTGATCCGCCGCCAGCGCCTCGCCCACCACGGTTTTAACACCCACAACCTGCAGCGAGCCGCTTGCCACATACTCATTGGTTACGGTTACGGCGTCGGTCAGTCCGTCGGTATCCGTATCGTCCCGCGCAAGCAGCACGAAGAAGTTTCCGTCGGTGACGCCCCCGCCCGAAACGGCGGTGTAGCCCGAAGCCGCCGCGACGTGCGCGCCGCTCGCCTGCAGCTGTTCGGGCGCATACCACGTTTCCGCCCCGACAGTTTCCACCACGATGTAATGGCTGTAATAGTTGAGGCAATGGGTCGCGGAGGTGCTCGTGAAGGTTGCCGCCCCGCTTGAGGTGGTAAGCGTCGCCACCGGGGTAAGCGCGGCAAGATCCACCGGCGCGGCAAGATCCACATCCGTGAAGGGACCGTAGATCGCAAACTGCGCGCCGTCCAGCAGGTTGCCGTCCGTGCCGCGCTTGGTGATGCTCAGGTTGCGGTAGCGGATCAGCCCAAGGTCGAAGGTCGGGTTATCCTCCCCGACCGGCAGGTAGAACCGCTCGCTGGCAAATCCGCCGGTCTTGCTTTGGAAGTTGTTGTCGTTCTGCCGTTCCGCCAGCGTGTTCAGCTCGTAATGGGGGGCGTAGGCCCCGCCGTTGTTGGCATACACGCGGCTGACCAGGTAGCCTTCCGGGATGCCGCTGACCAGCAGTTGATAGGAGGTGGGCCGCATGCCAAACAGCGAGCTGTTCAGGATGTTGCCGGCGTCATCGTAGGCGGTAGGGAGCGAAGCCGTTTTGATACGACCCGGATATAACCCCGCAAACGCGTAGAAGCCCTTCGCGTCCGGCGCTGCGGTTTGCGTGGTGTAGCTGACGTCGCTGCCGGTGTAGGTGCGCAGGGTGAAGCGGAGATCGCTCCCCGCCGTATAGGACGGTTCCAGCGCAAAGACCGTATCGGGGTCGTCCAGAACCTCCGCCGCGTCGGCGACATCCTGCAGTCCGTTCATGTTGCGGTCCACCCAGATGCGGTTGCCCAGGCTTACCAGCGCCGGATTGAGCAGCACGCTCGCGCGCGCGCTGTACACCACCGCGCGCGTGCTGACATCCGTCTGGTTGGTGCAGGCGGCGGCGGTATCGTTGGCGAGCCAGAAGTAGTAGGTGCCGCTGTTGGCGGCGCTGCCGTCCATCGCCTCCTCCGTCGAAGGCGCGCGGCAGGCAAGCGTCAGGGTGAGTTTTTCGCCCGGTTGCAGCACCACGCTGGGGCCAAAATCCAGCCGGATGCAGGTCGCATCGTCATAGCCGGCGGTACCCGTGCTCCAGTCCGTAAGGTCGCCCGTGGTGATGTCGTCGATGTAGTTGCTGGTGCCCCCGCCGCTTACCTCCGCGACATTTGTGGTGTAAAGGGTATAATCGCTTGCCGAACTGTCCAGCACGCCCACGAAGGCAACCGGCCAACGAGAATCGCGGGAGGTGGAGGAGGCGATTTCCTTATCGCCGATTACTGGCAGTTTGTCGATCAGGCGGATGTTCTCAATGGCCTTCTGTCCGTCGTTGCGAAGCACCAGGCGGTAGCGGATGTTGGCCGTACCGTCGTCGCTGGTGGAGGCGATGGCGTAGCTCTCCGCGCCCTTGTACACATCCAGGCCGCTGAGGTCGGCGCTGGCCATTTTAAACAGCGTAACCTGATTGTTGAAGATCATCGTGTTGGTGGTCTGCACCGAAAGCGTCCGGTAGGTTTCGGCATCACCGCCGATCACGCTGCCGGGCAGCGCGCCTGCCTCGTCGGGCAGGTTGCCGTATCGATCCGTGAAGGATGTCCCGCTTGGGTTGCCCGTATTGCAATGGACGAAAGAATCGCTGGTGACATACGCCGTGTTGCTGAAGGAGCTGCTGGCCTCGGCCACCGTGCGGACGGTCCCGCGGAGGTACAGCCTGATCGACGACCCGGCCGGTAACTCCCCGTGGAAGCGGACATACACATACTCCCCGTTGGTCACGGGCGCGTCCGCCGTCATGCCGGCGGGCAGCGTGCTCCAGGTCACGTTGGACAGGCCGTACTCCAGGAGCGTCGGCACATGGTCGATCAGCACAGGGTCGGTCATGGCCGTGCCGTCGGTGGAAACGTTTATAAGCTCCACCGTGTAGGTGATCACGTCCTGCGGTTTGACGCTGCTTTTATCGCAGGTTTTGGTGATGGATACCTTCGGCAGGGGCGGTTCGGGCTCCACGGAAACGGACGCCGCATCGGCCGTCCATCCGCTGGCGACGCTGTCGATGCCGCCCAGGTTGTATTTCAGCCGCACCGCGGCGGTGTTGCCGATGGTCGCCACCGGGGTGACGGTCGCGTCGTTCTCCTGCCGAAACAACATTTCCGCCGTAACGGGATCGGCCGTGAAACCGGCTTTCAGCCCCGTATCCATGCTGCCGTCGTTGCTCACGCCATAGCGCACGCGGAAGCCGACGTAGGTATTCTCCGGAAACGCGACTTTCTGGCCGGCCTCGGTTACGTTGCGCGTGGCGACCAGCGTTTCGGTTCCATCCTCGGCGATGCCGTAAACGCTGGCGTACAGGAGCTCCTTTCCCGGGGAGGGGTTAAGCGCCGTGGCTTCGTACATCGCCTTGCCGACAGTCACGCTGAGGGTGTAGTGCTCAACGCCGGTCACCGCGGACCCGTGTCGGTCGGCAAAGACCAGCTCATGATCCGAAAGCTCCAGCCATTGCGTGGGGAGCTGTATCGGCTGTCCGTCCGTCGCGCGCGCGAAGCCCGCGATCCGGTAGGTGACTTTCTGCCAGCCTTCCTGGAGGCTTGGCAGCACCGTTGCGGAGGTATCCCCGTTGACGGACAGCAGGGTTTTGTCGATCCCGATCTTGGGCGCGTCCGGTTTGGGAATGTTGGCAAACGTGGACACGGTAACACCGCCGTCGTTATCCACCTGGGCATACTGCGTGGGGTACCAGGGATCGGTCGGCGCGCTGTTGGGGGTGTAGTAGAAGTGATCCGCCTGCGTTTCCTCATGGATCAGGTATCGGCCCGGGGCGAGGTTGCCCACCACGCGGGAAGCGTAATAGCATCCGTCGGCGTCCAGGTACAGGCCGGAAAGGCCGTCCTTCTGGATGCCGCCTTCCAGCGTCGCGGGGTCGCTCTCCTCCCAGTACGTGACGATGGCGCGGTCGGTCACGGTGGCGATCACATCGTCCTGCTCGTCCACGCTGGACACGCTGAAGATCGCGTAGTGAGGCACATCTCCCGTGACGCTGCTGTCCGGCTCCAGATAATTGTATTTCAGGATCGCCAGTTTTCCGGCGGGCGTGTTATAGGCTTGCAGAGCCACCGTCTGATCCTGCGCCACGACAAACAGCTTGCGCTGCTCGCCCCCGACGCTCACCTCAACCGGCTCCACGGGAACATCGTTGAGCGTCACCTCGACGAGCCCCTCCACAAAGCCGGAAGGCGTCGTGGTTTCAGCAATCGCGTAATACTGGCCCCCCGAAAGGCGTTTGAGGTTGGGGAACATCAGGGTACCATCGGCCGCCGTTAGGAGCGTTGCCTGTTCCACGGCGGTGGAACCGTTCCACAGGTAGAGCGTAAACCCGGCGCCCGCGAGCGTATCCGTCGGGGTGGCGTGTTCCCGGGCGCGGCCGTACTTCGTCAGGCTGATGTATAGCCCGGTGTGATCCACCAGCGGTTCGTCCGTGATGTCCAGCACGTTCGCGTCCTGGCTCAGCTCCACGGCGCGGTCTGCGGCAAACTCAAGCTCCGCCGGCGCTTCGACTTCGCGCAGGTTGTAGGTGACCGCGGATTCATCAGCCATGAGGCGCGCAAACGGCAGCGTGACCAATAGCGTCGCCAGGCCGTCCGCACCGGTGGTCCATACCGCGCGGCCGGCCGGGTCGGCCGTCCACAGCCGTGTCGCGTCGTGGTAATAGTAGCGGTCGCCGCCGCTCAGGTAATCCAGCGTGAACTTCGCCCCCGCTATGTTCTGCCCGTCGTCATCCACCTTGCGCAGGGTCACGGTCGCCTGGGAAGGCTTGTTGACAATGCTCAGCGTAACAGGCGCGTCCGCGGTGTTATGGGAAGCAACGGTCCATTCCACCGCGCCGTTCACCCATTGCTCGTCACCGCCGTTAAGGCTGTACTTGCCGTACCACGCGCCGCCGGCTTCGGTCAGGTAATAGGTGCCGGGGTCGAAAGCCGCCTGCGCGCCGCCCGAGCCCCCGCTGATGGGCACCGTGACGCTGGCCGGGCTGGCCGGCGTGAGGCACGCCGCGTCGGTAAACACGCTGAACACCACGCTGGACGGCAACGGTTGCAGCAGATCGCCCTCAAAGCGCTTGGAAACGGTCAGGTAGCCCTTTCGAACGTTGGTCACCTGCGCGGTCACAGGGGCGTCATCCTCCTGCCCGATGGCCCGCGCCGTCATTTTAACCACGAGCGTGCGGGCGGCAACGCCCTCGTCCACATAGCCGGCAGGCAGGGTTTCCACCAGCTTGTACCAGCCGGCGGTAAGGCCCGTCTTGTCGATTTTGCCCTCGGCATCGGTTGTCCAGATGCCAACCGCCGCCCAGCCGCTATCCGCCGTGGCGGTCACGCTCGCGTCCAGATCGGCCAGCGCGAAGGATTTGAACGAAACCGTGAACGCCACGTCGGCCATGGGCGTGCCGGCATCGTCCACCTTTGTCAGCATCAGATGCGCGCGGTCGGGGTTCACCAGTGAAACCGCCTTTTCCGCCTCATCGACGGCAAAACGGACGGGCAGCAGGCCCGCATGCTGGTTGGCCAGCTTGAAGTTGAGCTGATCGGCGGTCGTCAGGGTGTCGCCCGGCACTGAAAGCTCCAGCACGCCGTAATCCCCGTTGATGCTGTACGGCAGCAGAATCTGCGTATAGCCGGAGGCTGGCGTGGTGAGCGTATCCGCCCCGGCAGGCAGAATCGTGCCGTTGGTATCCCGGATGGCTCCCTCGTCCGCCGCGCGGACGACGCGCAGCTGCGCGCCCTCGACCTGCGTGCCGTCTGCCCTGTGCTTGTTGAGGTTCAGCACGCGGTACGCGGGGTCTTCCATAACATAGGTTTGCAGATCGGCGCCGTAATCGCCGGTCAGGAAATCGTACACGGTTGCGTTCAGATCATACGCGCCGCTTGCGAGCATCTCCCGGTACCAGAAATGCGTGTTGGGTTCCAGCACGAAGTTCGCATAACCCAGCTCATCCGTGGTTGCGCTGGCCACCAGCGTAAGGCAGCCCGCATCCGAGTAGATGCCGATTTGCACGCCTTCCAGCGGGGTTCGCACGGATTCGGCGGTCAGCGGCACGGTATAGCCCACCTTGCGAATGCGCACCGGCGCTTTGTGGGCCAGAACGTTGAGGATGGAGTGATCGTAGGAATCGGTCATATCGTAGGTATGGTCTTCGATGGTCTGTGCCGCGGAATCGGCCGTATTCACCGTCAGGGGATAATACACACCCCTGGGGGAAACGTTGCTTGGGTAGCCGGTTTCCTTGATCACGAAGTTTGCCTGATACTGATAGCTGAACGTCGACCCGTCGGGCTGCGGCGTGCGGGATACCAGCGTGGGGTAGCTCGCATACAGGGCGCTGAACTCCAGCGTTTCGCTGATGCCGCGGCCCGCGACGCTCGCATAGTCGGTCACGGAGGTATCAAGGCCGGTGGTGAAGGTGGTCAGGAAGTGCGTGGGTTGGTAATCGGCATCCGCCAGATAGACCTCGAAGTTCACGCCCGCGAGGTTCTTGATGAAATCTCCGTCCTCGTTCAGCAGCTTTTTGTTGATCTGAATCTGCAGGTAACGGATCGGGTTGCCCTCGCCGCCGGTGCCGCCGGTCTCCTTCCGGTTGGTAAAGGTTTTTTCGGTAATGGCATTGTGGGCATAGGTATCGCCATGGCTGCCGTTGCTGGTAAACGGGCCGTACGGGTTATCCGTCTCGCTGATTTCATACGTTCCCTCGGGCGCGGTGGTTTCATAGAACCAGTAGGCGAGCCCGTATTCCAGCGGCTTGGTCTGGAACACGCCCGCGGCGGCGGCGCCGTCGGAGGTAAGCCCGGTACCCGTTTCGTAAGTGTATGCCTCGTGGGTCATCAGTCCCGCGTCCCGGATGGCCGCAAACAGCGCCGCGCCGGTCAGGCCCATGCCCGCGTATTCGTCCAGCGTGGCCTGCGCGCAGCTGTACAGGGTAAACTTGGCCTTGTTAAGCAGAAGGGACGGGTTATCCGCGTCCACCTTGGTGATGCGGAACTGCGCGTAGGGTTTGGTGTTTTGCAGCGCGCCGTCCTGATCCACCAGATAGGCGTTGTTCGCCGCGTCGTTCAGGTCGTAGGTTTTGGCGTTGTAAGCGCTCAGCGCGTCGGCGGTGCTCGTACCGATGATATCCGCATAGGCGCTCACGCCGCTTTTACCTGTCGGCAGCTCGTACCCCGTTGGCGGTTCCATTTCCACCACCATGTAAGTCTTGGTGCCGTCGAGGTTTTCAAACAAGGCCTGGCCCGAAGCGTCGGTTATCCCGACGGGCGTCTCGCTGCCGTTCACATAGGCCAGCGCGCCGTCCTTCACCAGGTACAGTGCCAGCTTTGCGCCCGCCAGCGGGTATAAAAGAAGGTTATTCTTGCTCTCCCATTCCTTATAATACAGCTTGAGCGCCTTCAGCGTGGCGTACGGCGGGTCGGCGTACACGCTCGTCGCGGTATACCTGGTTAAGTCCGCCAGCACATACGTGCGCGGGGCATTGTCGTCCGGCAGGCGGAACCCGCTCGGAGCAGCCGTTTCCACAACGCTGTATACCAGCTTGGAGCCGTCCGCGTTGACGACCGGCAGCCGGGTGAGGGTGGCGCTGGTCGCGGCGCCCAGCGCTACGGTTTTCACAAACAGCGCGGCATCCGCGGGATCCGCTGCGAAGCCTTGCAACGCAAGCAACGCCTGCGCTTTCACATCGGGATTGGCCACGCTGACGCGGAAGGTCGCGCCGGCCAGAGCCAGGTTGGTTTTCGCGTTCTTTTTCTGGAGGACGAGCTTACCCGCGTTGAGCTTGTTTTGCAGGTTCAGGGTAACCGTGCCGTTGTCGCTGAGCTCGCTCACCCGGTAATAGAATACGCCGCCGACGATCTGCCCCGCATCCGTGTTGTTGACGACCTCCGGGGGGATCAGGTTGTCCGGGTACAGCGTCTCGGCCACATAGTAATCGCTCCCGTTTTCCTCCACCACCATGGGCGCGGTGCTCTGGCTGGTCGCATTGGCGGCCGTAACCGCAGCAAAATCCGCCACGGGTTGCATATCGGTCCCCGTCCAGCGGTAGAGCGAGAATCCAAACGTGCCGCTGAAACGCACGGTAGCGGCGGCGGTCGGGTCCAGCACGGTTTTCACGACGGTCAAGGTAGGTTTGCGGTTGTCGTAGAAGTAGAGCGTGCTCTGCTGCAATGGCTCGGTCACTGCGACGGAGTCCGGGTTGGGCGTCGCGTCCAGCCGGTACCCGTCGGGCGCGGCCGTTTCCTGTATGTAATACACATACCCCACGGGCAGGTGGTTGACGAGCACGCCCTCGGCGGTGGTCACAAAGGGCGTGGCGTCGCTTCCGTCCACGTAATGCTTCGTGACGGCGTCGTCCGGTTCGTAATAGTAGACGGAGAATGCGGCGTTGGCAAGGTTCACGGTATGCCCGGTTTGCCGTTTATACAGCAGAATCTGCCCCTGCCGCTGACGGTTCAGGATGGGCGTGCCGCTTTTATCGGTTGTTTTCGCCTCGGCCAGCAGAATGGGGCCCCACGCGGCGATCGTGGCGCTGTCGGCCGTGATGCTTGCCGCCGTGGGATAGGTAACCGCGTAACCGTCGATGGGCGTCTCGGCGAGGTAGTATTCGATTGGCCCGTTTTCGTCCCGGATGGGGAGATAGCCGGTGGTCGCCTTGCCGTCGCTGCCGGTGTTCAGCGTATCGCCTGCCTGCGAAAACGTGCCATCCGCGTTTTTCCGGTACAGGGTGAAACCGCGGCCCGCGTCCGGCGCATCGACGCTCCCGAGGCCGTCCTCGCTGAGGTTTTGCTGAACCTTGGCAAAGGTGAGCGTGCTGTGGAGCTGGTTGTAAAAATCGCAGGTCTGGCTGTCGCTGCTTTGGAACTGCCAGGTGTAAACGAACGAATCCTTTGTGAAAGCGGCGTCGCCGCTTGCGTTCTCGGTGAGCCGGTACCAATAGTAGGTGACGCCGTCCGGCGCCGTTCGGGGCAGGGAGGTTACGGTCGCGGCGGACTGTCCGTCGGAAAGCGTCACCTGCCGTACGGCGGTGCCGCTCTCCGGGAAGGTGTTGTCCGTGGCGTATTCCAGCGTGAAGGAGAAAGCCGTGGTGTCCACGCCGGCAACCGCGCCGATCTCCGTTCTTTCATCGTCCCCGTAAGCGTGATCCCCACGGGCGTACAGCACGGCGTACTTGTTGATGTTCAGGCTGGCGGTGTTGGGGACGTTCACAATGGGCGTGCCGGTCCAATCCAGCGTCGACCCTTCGGCGATGGTCACCGCCCGATCCTCCGCGCGGATATAGCCCGCGGGGGCCGTCTCGCGCAGCGTGTAGGCGCCGGCAGGCGCCAGCAGGTACGCGACGCCGTCCGTGTCGGTTACGGCCTGGTAACCGTCTCCGCCGCCGTCCGGAATCAGCGTAAAGGTAACCCCCGCAAGCGCGGCCCCGTCGCTGTCGGTCTTTTTCACCTTCAGCAGCCCCTGGCCGCTGACCTTGTTATAGAAGGACAGCTGTGTCGAGCTGCCGTCTCCGTCGACGTTCACGGCCTGCCAGTTCTGAGCGAGCGCGTCGCCCGCCGCATCCACCAAAGGCAGAGGGGTAAGCGTGTTCCGATCCGCCGGGGCGGCCGTCTGGACCACATAGTACACGCCCGGTTTCAACGCGCCGGTGGTTTGGGAACGGTCGGTGATTTCAAACGTTTCGGCGGCTGAGCCGGTCGGCGTGCCGGTGAGGGCATCGAACGCGTCGGCCGGGTAAACGGCGTAGGTTGCGCCCGGGAAGAAGGCCTGGTAGAAAGCGTCGTACGCGCGGGCTTCCCCGTCCAGGTGCAGGTATTGGCTGACCGTGAGGTAGCCGGGATCCGTCGGCAGGCCGTAGGTGACCCCCGCCGACGAGGTTTCGGCGCTTGCGTCCTGCCCGACGAGGGTATAGGCGAGCGTCGCTGCGTTGGCTATCGCAAAGGTGCGGTCCGGCTCCTCATAGGGCGCCGTCAGGGGCTGGAGCGGGTAGGTGACGGTAACGGCGTACTGTGTGTAGGTCGGCAATGCAACCGGCGCGGTTTCCGCTCCGCTCACCGTCACGCCGCCGGCGGTTCCGGTCGCGTGGATCGTCCGATAATCGGTAAGGGTGATGGTTGCCGCGGTGCCGCTCTGCGCCTGCGCGGTGACCGGCAATCCGGCTCCGTCCAGCGGCACGGCCGTCCAGCGGAGCGGGGAAACGCTGTTTCCGTCGATATCCGTAAACGCAGCCGGGGTATCCGTAAGGGTGAAGGCGCTAAACTTGAGCGCGCCCGTCACATCGTAGCTCGCATCATTTTTCAGCAGCGCGCCGCCCTCGTCCGTCCTGCCGATTTCGATGGTATAGGCGAAGGTGACTTCCTCCGTGGTCCGATCCACCGAAGGGTCATCCTCATCCGCGGTTTTCTGGATCGACCAGGCGCCGGAGGCGGCATTTTCAATGGCAGTAACGTTCCCGGAAACCGGCACCTGCGTAAACGTCATGGTGCTACCGCTGTCCGCGGCCGTCACGTCCGCGGTGACCGATACGCCCAGGGAACCGTACGCGGTGTGATCCGCCGCGTCGCCGTTGTTGGTCATGCGCGCGGAAATTTCATCGTTGCCGCTGATGCCGCCGCCCAGCACATACTGGTTGAGCAGCCGGTAGCTGTAGGTGCCGTCGCCGTGGTCCGTCAGGTTTGCGCCGGAAAGTTCGATGTTCGCGGGCGGCGTCAGGGTAAAAACAACCTGGTCATACTGCGTATAGCACGGCTGGCTGGCCGGGCTGGCGGGATCGGGATAGTACACGGGCGCGGGTTTGAGCATGTAAAACACCGTATAGTGAAACCATTCGCCGGTTGGCACCGCGGCGTCGGACGGGCTGACCGTCACGTTGGTGACAGCCACAAACGGGCTGTCCATATTGCCGTCGATGGCCGATTGAATCTGCTGGGTGGCCGTCGGGGAGCTATCCTCCCCGGAAGCGCCGTAAACCTCGCTGGTATCCGCCAGCGAGGTTACGGGCACGAGGTTAACCATCAGCAACAGGGCCGTTATCCAGGCGACAAGCCGTTTGCGGTTTTTCATCCGGTGAGGCCTCCCCTACGCATCACTGTTCGACTGTTACATCGTACCGCCATGCGCTGTTGATATTTTCGGGTGTGATGAGAACCGTCAGCGTTACGTCGTGCGCGCCCTCGATGTTGCGCCACACGCCGTCGGTGCGCTCCTGCCATTGCAGGATTGGGTTCAGGCCTTCGTAGCCGGTCATTTCGGCGGTAAGCGTCAGCAGGTCGCCTACCGCCAGCATGTCCTGCGCAAGATTGGCCACGATGCGCAGCCGCCTGACGACGGGCGTCGCGGCAGGTTCCGGCGACTGGGAAGCTTCCGGCAACGCGTCGGGGTTTTCGGAGGCGGTAGGCTCCGAAGCTCCGTTGGGATCAGCGGAGCTTTCCGGCTCGCCTGTCGGGGGCGGATCGCCGGATGCTTCCGGCTCGCCGACGGACGCGGGTTCAGGCTGCGCGACCGGCGCAGGTTGCACGCCCAGGTCGTAATCGACGTCCTCATCCTCCGCCGCTCCGGGCGCGGGCTGCGGCTCGCTTCCCGTAACAGGCGCCGAAGGTTCCCGCGTTTCTCCCGGCTCCTGCGTCCCTTCCGGGGGTTGCAGCGATTCCGCCGGGCCGGAGCCGGACTGGATTTGCGTGCCATCGGCCGGATCGTTTCGGTCTGTCGGCTCCGCCTTTCCCGTATCCGCCGCGGTGGCCTCCGTATTCTGTGGGGTTTTGCCGACTTCCGGCTGCCCGGATGCGTCCGTTTCCAACGGCGCGTTTTCCGTCTCCGTCGGCCGGTTCAGCTGGAATGCAAAGCTGCTTTGAATCTCCGCGTCTTGCAGCTGCGACGCCGACGCCGGGTTCCCCTGCGAGTCGACCAGCGAAACGGCGACGCTCGCGCGATCCGTATCCGAATCCTGCGCAAAAGGCGCCACCGAGAGCGAGAAACGCAGCGCCTCGCTGCCGACGTACACTTTTCCGTTCATCACATGCGCGTTGTCCACCCACAGCACGCCGCCGCTGAAACGCACATCCTCCCCGCCGTTGCAATCCCGGATGCTCCAATCGGCAACGCCCCGCAGCTGAAACCGTATGCCAAAGGTTTGCAGCGCCTTCCCCGCGGCGTTTGCCGCGTCAAGCGTCAGCCGCACGGCGACGCGTTCTCCGGGCTGCGCGTCGTGTTGGCCGGTCAGGCTCAGGCTTTTCAGGATCAACGGTTCTTTGTCCGGCTCGGGCTCGGCATTCGCTACCGTTTCCGGCGTGGATTCGGCGGTCGGGTCGGGTTCCGCGGGCGTGGCCGACGCCTCCGGTGTGGGTTCGGGAGAAGGTTCATAGGAAGGCTCGGAGGAAGGCTCCGGAGTAGGCTCGGGGGAAGATTCCGGCGTATGGGTCGCAGGCTGCTCGGGCGTTGGCGCCGTATGCCCGGTCGCAGTCGGTTCAGCAGCCATCGGCGTTTCATCCGTTACGGCAGGCCAGGCCGGAGCCACCTCGGCGGCGCGGGCGGCGCATGTGCCGCCCGCCAAGGCGACCAGCCCATAGCAAGCGGACAGCATGCCAACGGCCAGGATGCGCCTGATCCATGCTTTGCGGCGGTTGATCCGATGCTTCATACCTGTTCGACCTGCCTTCCCCGGTTTGCGTTCGGTTGCGCTGCGCATTCCCTGAAGGTAACCCTTGGGTTGCCCTCCCATGTGCAAAAAGGCCGAATGTAAGCTAATATCATGGGCGACATTTGGCTGCTCCGGTCCGCGGCGGGCTTTCCCGGACGGTTTGTCACAGCCGGCATGACATTTTCGCGCATGCTGTTTACCCACATGTAACCGCCCGGCACCGGCTTTCCCCATAAAGTTTAATATTACTAATTACAAATTATACAGATGATATCATAGAATGTCAAATTAAACATCATAATAACCCGGTAAAGTTTTCGCGGGATGGGTGTTACAAATCATCCGAAACACGTTTTTCCCGTAGGGAAATCGATGGTGCGGAGAAATAGGCTTGCCCCGAGCCGCACGGCGCCGCCCGCGACCCTGCGGCGCTTGGTTCGCGCCATTTCTGCGTTTGCGGCAGCCGTTCCATCCGAATTTTTATTCTGGCGACGCTTCGGCGGACCGTCACCGTGCCGTCCGGTGTTTTCCGCAAATCGGACAGGCCTTGCGGTTTTTCGTTATGAACGCCTCCCTGTCACAGCTTTTTGCCTCCGGTTTCGTCGAAAGCTCGGCATAGCCCCGCCGTCTTTCGCATCCGCTCCACACCGCGGAAGACAACCGCTTGTGCGCTTTGACGCGCGCAGGTGCTGAAATCGCATGACGGCATGAGCAGGACGTCGTCCGCCGACGCCGTAACGCATCTCGCCCGGTTCCCAGGGAACGCCCCGAACCAGCGGGTTAATGATCATGGTTTTCCGAAAAGGGAAACCGATCCCTCTCCGGGAGGCGGGAGGATCGCTTGCCATCCGTCATCAGGGATTGTCCCTAAACCGAACGGACCCGTCGGTCGGGTCCGTTTCTTTTCCGGCGCAGCTCCGGCTGTGGCTGCCGGCGCCGAAGCGCAACGCGGCGGCGTACCAATCCATGGGTTGGAATGCCGCATCGCCGGGCACGGTGCCCCTTGGGAACCGAGAAGGCGCGGCATCCAAGCGTCCCGACTAACCCTTCCGTTCCCAGCGTGCTTTGGCCTGCCGGCCGTCCTGCGTCTGCCGCTGCATCCGTGTCAGCTGTACCGCGCATTCCACATGCTCCGTAAACGGGAACATATCCACCGGCACGGCGCGCGTTACCCGGTAGCCGCCGGCAGTCAGGCGCTTGAGGTCGCGCGCGAGCGTTTCGGGATCGCAGGATACATAGACAACGCGGGCGGGTTTCATGTGTATCAGGGCGTCCAGAAACGCCTCGTCACTGCCCGAACGGGGCGGATCCATCAGCACCACGTCCAGCGTTTCACCGCGGACGGCTTGCTCGCGCATCCACCGGCCCGCGTCCCCGCAGACAAAAAGCGCGTTCACCGCGCCGTTGCGCCGCGCGTTGATGCGCGCGTCCCGTACCGCCTGTGGGTTGAGTTCCACGCCGGTTAGCCTGCGGCAGCGGTCCGCGAGCGTCAGCCCGATGGTGCCCACGCCGCAATAGGCGTCCAGCACCGTTTCGGTTCCCGTCAGCGCGGCCATCTCCCCCACCAGTCCGTACAGCGCCTCGGTTTGAGCGGAGTTGACCTGATAGAAGGCCTGCGGAGAAACCCGAAACGCTTTCCCGCATAGGTGATCCTCAATATAGCCTTTGCCGTAGAGCACCGTATCCCTGCGGCCCAGCACCAGGGTGGTGTCGCGGTCGTTCACGTTTTGCACCACGGTCGTCAGCATCGGGTGCGCCTGAAGCAGCGCTTTTACAAACGCGTTTTTATTCGGAAAGAACGGCGCGGCCGTTACCAGAATCAGCATGGTTTCCGTGCGGCCCGCCCGTACCAGCGCATGCCGCAAGAAGCCCGTCCGACGGTCCTCGTCGTAGGGCTGATAGCGGAAAGACCGGGCCAGTTCCAGCACCGTTCGCAGGATCGCGTCCGCGCGTTCGTCCTCAATCAGGCAATGCTCAACCGGCACCACGCGGTGCGTGCCGGCCTGATAAACGCCGGCCTGCAGCCGCCCGCGGCGGTCCGCCGCAAAAACGGCGTGCACCTTGTTGCGGTAATGCAGCGGGTGTTCCATGCCGCGGATCGGCTCCACACGGCCGAAGGGCTTCAGCAGCGCCGCGACGCGGGCCTGCTTCATCGCCAGCTGATCCCGGTAGCCCAGGCCCATCAGGGTACAGCCGCCGCAAAGGCCGGCGTGCGGGCAGCGAAAGGGTCCGTCTCCGGACGCCGGAGTCATGGTCATGGGCTCTCCTTGCCAAACCCGGCCGCGCGGCCGTCGGTCAGTTGTATTCGATCGTTCGCTGATAGGCTTTGTAGGTGGAGGTGTGCAGCAGTTCCCGCTTGACTTCCTGCCCGTCCTTGTACCACACGGTGTAGGTTTCCACCACGTAGCCGGTGCGCGCCTTGATGGTTTCCTCGCTGGCGCCGACCGGCAGCGACGTGTTTTGCTTGTACAGGGTCGTTGCGGACGGTTCGATGGTCTTGATGATCTTCGAATCCAGATCGATGGTGATGCCCGTGCCCAGCGTCATCCCCCAGATTTCGGCCGAGCATTTCCGGTCCTTATAATAGGCGATCACAAACACCGGCGTGGTGCGGTTGTTGGTAAACTTAAAATCGAGGTTCGGCCAGTTGACGGTGGCATCCTCGCCGATTTTCACATAGGTGCTGGGCCACGCGTGTGGGCTTCGACTGTCGATTTGCAGGTTGGCGCGCGCCACGGCGTTAAACAGCGTGGAACTCACCTGGCAGATGCCGCCGCCGACTTCCTCGATGCTCTGCCCGGCCGCGATGGCCCCGGCGGACTGATACCCTTTGGCGGTGGTGCGCTGGCCAGTGGTTTCGTTAAAACTGAAGGTTTCCCCGGGCATGAGCGCGCGGCCGTTGATCGCCTGACAG
>JAAYUF010000135.1 GCA_012517815.1 Clostridiales bacterium | reverse complement strand
ACTCGCTCGCCGATTTTGGTGGGCAGCTCGCTGCCCACCAAAATCGCAGTAACGATCTCCCCATGCGACCGCTTCGCTGGCTCTCGCCCCGTGAGTTCCTTCGCAACCACACTGTCCAACATGTTTGACAAACCTACATTCGCGGTGTTTGTACGGCTCGCTTTGCGCAGGAGCATCAGATATCAAATATGCACTGCCCGGCCCTGTCCTTGCCGCTGATTCTCCGGTGTACGGCTCAGGTCGAGCGGGTTGGCCTTCTTTTCCACGGCCGGGACCTGCGGCTCCAGCCGGAACCCCTGCCGGAGAGCCCTTAGCACGCTTGCCATTTTGCAGCCGGGTGACCCGGGGCGCAGGATTCGTCAGGCAGGGGCGACGGACTGCCTCCCCGCCGGCAGCGCGCACGCGCGCCGTGACGGCGCGGAAAGGCACCCGCCGTGTTCTCGCAGGCTGCAGGACGGTTTCCGCCGACCGAGATTCAACGGGCGGATGGCTTCAAAAAAACGGAACGCCCCTCTTGACAAAAACCATAACATGTTATATTATTCGACAGGATGTTATCACTTTGGGTTTTATACACAAGGAGGAAGCGGATGAAAGCGTTGCGAATCGCGGGCGTGGTGCTGGTGGCGCTGGTGTGCCTGATCGGGCTGGGGTTTTTAACCATGAGCAAGCAGCAGCAGGACGCGCTGGCCAAGCTTCAGGATGTGCCCGTCGATATGGCGCGGGTGGCTGACGGCGTTTACACAGCCCAGAGCGACGGCGGCATGGTGAAGGTGGAAGTACAGGTGACGGTGCGCGATCACGCCATCGAGGATATCCGGCTCCTTGAGCACCAGAACGGGCTGGGCAAGCCGGCCGAGGCCATGCTCTCGGAAATGATCCGGCTCAACACCGACCAGGTGGATGCCGTCGCGGGGGCGACCGCCTCCAGCCTAACCATCCGCAACGCCGTCAACCGGGCGCTTGGGCAGGGGATCACGCCGTGACGGAAGCGTTTCGCGCGCGCGTTGCCGCCGTGGATGAGCGGCTGTCCATGTACGGGATGCTGTTCTCGCTGTCCAACCGCATTCAGGCCGTCGGGGACAGCCAGTTTGTGGATATCACCATGAAACAGCACTTCCTGATGATCGTGCTGGGGATGCTGGGCGAGTACCGCCCCACCCTAAACGAAACCGCTCAGCTGGTGGGCTGCTCCTACCAGAACGTCAAGCGGATGGCCGCCCAGTTGGAGAAGAACGGCTATCTCGCCATCCGTACGGACGGCGCCGACCGCCGCAAGCAGCGCCTGGTCGGCACAGGCAAGTTCGAGCGGATGGGCGAGGAAACGCGGGCCGCCGGCGAAGCCTTCATGGAAAGGCTGTACCGGGGCATCACCCGGGAGGAACTCAGGCAAGCCATTCAAACCCTCAAGCGGATGGACCGGAACATGGGCGGCGCCTACGACTGATCGCCCGGCGGATGTCCCAGAACACCCCCACGACAACAGGAGGAAATCATCATGAATACCCTTGTGGTTTACACCAGCAAAACCGGTTTTACCAAACAGTATGCCGAAGAAATCGCCGCCCGGCTTGGCTGCGAGGCCATGCCCGCGGGGAGCGTCCCGGTCGAGCGGCTTGCCAAGGCGGATGTGGTCGTCTACGGCGGGTGGGTTTTCGCCGGCAAGGTGAACGGGCTTGCCAAGGCGCGCCCGCTGGTTCGAGGGAAGCTGATTGTGTTCGCCGTAGGCGCGACGCGCGCCCCGGAGATGGATCTGGACGCCTTGCGTACCGCCAACGCGCTGGAGAAAGAGCCGCTATTTTATCTGGAGGGCGGCTTCCGGTTCGACAGGCTGGGCATGCTCATGCGCTTCATGATTAAAACTTTGGGCAGGATGGCGGCGAAGAAGGAAAACCCCACCGAGCAGGACCGGATGATGGCCGGCATGAACGGCGCCAACTTCGACTACTACGACGCGCAGGCCGTGGCGCCGCTGGTGGCGGCGGCGCAGGCGCTGTAAGGGCGGCGGGCGGCCGAGGGTCGGGTTAGCGGGGGACTGTCCCGGTGGCGTCCGCCGACGGGGCCCGGCAGCGCGGGCCCGTCCGCGCGAAACGTTATCCGGCGGACGCGACGACATCCACCGCGCACCGACAGGCGTCCGGGAACGGAGCGCACGGGGATACGGCCCGCCCGCCAATGAACAACCGGAAAGGCGGCGTACTTATGGGAGAACTGTCCAAACTGCCCAACATCGGCAAGGTTGTGGAACAACAACTGATGGACGCGGGCATCCGCACCGGAGCGGAGCTGAGCGAAACCGGTGCGGAGAACGCGTGGCTGCGCATCCAGCGGAACGATCCCAGCGCCTGCATCCACAGGCTGCTGGGGCTGGAAGGCGCCATCTGCGGCGTACCCAAGGCGGCCCTGCCGCCGGAGCGTAAAGCGGAGCTTAAGGCGTTTTATCAGGCACACAAGCTGTAAAGGCGGCGATGCGCAGGCGGGCGGGATGTGTCCAACCGTCGGTGAAGGCTCCCGTGAACCCGCGGGAAACGGATGGTGTTTTCTGGCGTTACTATGATCGATGGCCGTTGACAGGAGGCTTGTCAACGGTCTTTTGCCCCCCGTGCGGGGGGCTATTTTGCTGATTGATGCGCTTTACGTTATCACGCCGGACATTTCAATCTATGCCTCCGTGGGGGGCGACCGACCATCATGCGATCAATCGCCGCGTTTTTCAGCATTTCAATCCACGCCCCCCGTGCGGGGGGCGACCGGTCCAGCGTCAGGCGCACGCCGCGGTATACCGATTTCAATCTACGCCTCCCGTGCGGGGGGCGACACCAACGCCTGTGTGGCCGCCGGCAAGGCCATT
>JAAYUF010000134.1 GCA_012517815.1 Clostridiales bacterium | reverse complement strand
TGCGCCAAAGCCTCACCACGCGCCGGGCACCGCGCGACAACGATCGGGAGGGTTTGCGGGAGACGCCGGTCCATGCGCAGCATCGGGCAGGCTGCATGGGAAAACGCCGCTCAACCCGCCCATCAACTTTCACCGCATCTTCAGGAACCGATCACGGCCTTTCAACAATGCGTCGCTATACTCCTGTACATACCACGCGAGCTACCGCCTGCTCTGAACGGCGGACAACGATTTCGCCCTATAGGGCTTGCGATAGAAAGGACGGGCGGCGCCGCTCGCCTCAGACCTCCGGCAAAGGCCGTGCTTTTTAACCGAAAGCACGGCCTTTCAGGCTGTCCAAGAACCCATGCAATATATGGTGCCGCTCGCCTCATCGCCCTTCGGGCCGTTCGCTCGCTTTGGCAAACCGCTTCGCCCATGCGGGATTTGGGTCTCCGCCCCAAACCCCGCATGGGCGAAGCTCCAGACCCCACTGCGCTGCGGCTGGGGTTTTTCAACAGCCAGGGCCGTGCTTTCAACCGAAAGCACGGCCTTTGCGCGTGAGAAAACAGCCGGGAGAAGGCCGCAACGCCATGCCGCAACGTGCCGTTCGCCGCGCAAGCGCTTCAGGATACGGCCCCGAATCTCGGAAAACCTCGATCGTCGAAAAGTGTCAATTTTGCCGCTTCTATGCGGAAAACACCGATGGGGAATGCAGGATCTGTGGATTTACATTTGCACAGGCAGCCGATAGAATGAAACCAGATGGTTAAGCTTAATCCAATGATACCGTCCAGAGAGGCAAGCGGACCGCTTTGTTTTCCGGAAACGGGTGGCGAACTTGTCTCGGCGATCCTTACGATCCAGAAGAAATTGAAGGAGGCCATACCATGCGAAAACTGATCTCCATGCTGGCGGCCATGCTGTTGCTGCTCAGCAGCGCGGGCTTCGCGGCCGCACAAGAGGAAGGCGAGGTTCTCAACCAGGAAGCCTACGAGCTGTATCTTGCCGCGGAAGACAACACGCTTCCGATCTGCGCCCCCGGCGAAATCACCCTGAAGATTTATGTGGAGCTGGATGAGTACGCTGCGAATTTTATGCAGTCCTATGACGAACATCCGGTTGTCCAGAAAGTGGAGGAACTGACCGGCCTGAATCTGGAGTTTGTTCATCCGCCGGCGGGTGACGACGGCACGTTCTTCAATATGACCATCGCTTCCGGGGAGTACCCCGATATTTTCATTGCGAGCGATTTCAGCGACAGCTATCCCGGCGGCATTGAAGGCGCCATTCAGGATGGCGTTCTGGCCGACAACGACACGCTGATTCGCAGCTATGCGAAAAACTTCCTGCATTCCCTGGCCCTGTCGGACAAGAACACCTACCGCAACACCGTCAACGACGACGACCATCTCACGCTGGGCACCTGCTTCCTGTGCGATTATCTGCTGGGGATCAATAACATGGGGATGATTGCCCGAAAGGATATCCTGGACCAGTACGGCCTGACCGTTCCCAAAACGGTGGATGAGATGACCGAGGTTCTGCGCGCGCTGAAACAAAACGGCATCGAAGTGCCTATGGCGCTTGGCACGCTGGACAATTTCCGCTACACCTGCTCCAACTTCCTCTCGGGGCCGTTTGGCGTCGTGATGAACGATTATCAGGTGGACGAAAACGGCAAAGTGTTTTACAGCCGCGCCAACGATGGCTATAAAACCTATCTGGAACAGATGTCTCAGTGGTATCAGGAAGGGCTGATCGATCGGGATTTTGTCAACCGCGACGTAAGCGACGCGCTGAAGATGTTCTACAACGGACGCACGGCCTTCTGCATCATCGGCAACTGGCAGACCACCGAGGTCATGACCCTTGGGCAAGCCGAAAACGCCGAGTTTGAGATTTACCCCGTTCGCGTTCCCCGCCTGAGCGATCCCGAGCAGGCGTTCCACCTGGGCGATCCCTTAACGCAGGGCGGCGTTGGCGATATGCTGATTTCCGCTACCTGCAAAAATCAGGTGGCCGCCGTAAAATTCCTGGACTATCTCTATAACATGGATCTGGCGGAGCTGGCCTACTACGGCACCGGCGAACAGGAAGACGGCACGACCACCTATGTGGCCAACGAAGACGGATCGCTCTCCTATGGCGACGCGATTATGAACAATCCGGATTGGCCGTACGAAACCATCCGCCACAGGTACACCCTGCAAATCTTCCAGCGCCAGCTGCTGGAAGGGCCCGAAAGCTTCGAGTACTCCGACCCGATGTGCCAGACCTGCTGGGACGAATGGGGCTATCTGACGGACAACGCCGGCCGGGTACCCACCTCCATCTCCCGCAACGCGCAGGAGGATACGATCTTCACCAATAATCAGGTGGATATCGAAACCTACAGCGACGAGATGATCTACAAATTCATAACCGGCAGCCTGAACATCCAGGAGAACTGGGACAGCTTTGTGGCCACCATGAACGAGATGGGCCTGGCGGAGAACGAGCAAATCCAGCAAGCCGCGTATGAGCGCTGGTTGAAACGCTGATCCCCAAAAGGTGATCCATGCGGCGAGGATAACTATGGAAACGGCCGGAGGAGAGAGCATCCTCTTTCCTCCGGCTTTTCCTGTCAGAACGCATGACCAGCGCCTTTTCCCGGTTAGCGAAAGGAGACGGCAAGCATGACCGCAGCCACCGGACGAAAACATCCCGTGCTGAAACGCAACGGATACTTGCACAATATTCTGCATAATCCGATCTTATATTTCATGGCGCTCCCTGTGATCGCCTACTATGTCGTTTTTTGTTACCTGCCCATGTATGGCGTCGTGATTGCCTTTCAGGACTATGTGCCCGCGCGGGGAATCCTCAACAGCAACTGGGTGGGGTTCAAACACTTTGCGAGCTTTTTTACCAGCACCTATTTTCCCCGGCTCATGCGCAACACCCTGTCCATCAATATCAAGGAACTGCTGTTTTCCTTCCCGGTGCCCATTCTGTTCGCGCTTTTGCTCAACGAGGTGCGCAGCAACCGGTTTCGTCGCCTGTCGCAGTCCGTTACGTATATGCCCCACTTCATTTCCACGGTGGTCATCTGCGGCCTGCTGGTGGATTTTACCAAGAGCACCGGGGTGCTGACGAATGTGTTTGTCCTGTTTGGCATGGATCGGGTCAATATGCTCTCGGTGCCGGAATACTTTCAGGATCTGTTCATCGGCAGCATCGTATGGCAGTCCTTCGGGTGGGATTCCATTATCTATTTTGCGGCGCTGACCGGCATTGATCCCCAACTGTACGACGCGGCGCGCGTGGATGGCGCAGGGCGCTTCCGCCAGGCGATTCACGTCACGCTGCCCGGCATTGCGCCTACGATTGTCATACTGATGCTGCTGCGCATCGGCTCCATGATGAGCGTTTCCTGGGATCGGATCATTCTGCTGTACAACCCGCTGACGTATGAGACCGCCGACGTTCTGACCAGCTATGTGTACCGCATCGGCCTGACGAAAATGCAGTACAGCTTTGCGACAGCCGTCGGGCTCTTTAACTCGGTGGTGAATATCATTTTGCTGGTTGCCGCGAACCAGATTTCGAAAAACGTCAGCGAGAACAGCCTGTGGTAAAGGGGGAGAGCGTATGAGTGAAAGGGTCCTGATTTCCGGCCGTAGGATTCGGCGTTCACAGGGGGAAAGGGTGTTCGGCGTTTTCAACATCCTGTTCATCCTCCTGCTGGTTACGGTAACGGTGTACCCGCTGTTATATACGTTGTTTGCCTCTTTCAGCGACGCGCGCGCGCTGCTGCGCCATGAGGGCATGCTGCTGGCCCCGCTTGGGCCGTATACCCTGCAGGGATACCGGATGACCTTTTCCAACCCCAACATTTTGAGCGGGTTTGTGATTACCGGCCTGATGGTGGCCGGCGGAACGGCGATCGGCGTGTGCATGACCATGCTAGGCGCCTATGTTGTTACGCGGAAAAACTTCAGGCTGCGCGGCATCATGATGAAGGCCATCATCGTGACCATGTTTTTCAACGGCGGCATCATTCCCACGTTTTTCGTCGTTCGCAACGTAGGGCTCTATAATAGCTTCTGGTCTATGATCATCCCGACGGCGCTCAACACCTACAACCTGATTATCCTGCGCACGTTTTTCCTGAGCGTTCCGGAGAGCCTGGAAGAGTCGGCGCTGCTGGACGGGGCCAACGATCTCCAGATTCTGTTTCGGATTTTTCTGCCGCTTTCGTTGCCGGCAATCGCGGTGATCACGCTGTATTACGCGGTCGATTACTGGAACGCGTGGTATCCGGCGCTGCTGTATATTCGGGACCGCAAGCTGTATCCGCTGCAGATGTTCATGCGCGAGCTGCTGATTCAGAACGAGAGCGTCGAATCCCAAAGCGGCCAGCAGATGGTATCCGAAGTGTATACGCGCGAACTGGTCAAATACTGCACGGTTATCGTCTCCACAGTGCCGATTATGGTGCTGTATCCTTTCCTGCAAAAGTATTTTGTCAAGGGCGTAATGATCGGCGCGATCAAGGGCTGACGGAGGGGAAACGCAAATGACGCAAAAATCGCAAGCCGTCGGGCAGGCGCTTCGGGCCGCCGCGGATGTGTACGGCGCTTTCCGGCGGGCGGCCAGGCCGGGCGCGACGGAACGGGAGCTGGAAGCCGCCGTGCTGTCCGCGGCCGGGGAGCATCCGGTGCGCTATGATTTGCTCTCGGGGCCGCGCACGGCCGGCGTGGAGGGCGGCGCGACGGAACGGGCGCTGGAGGCGGGCGATCCGCTGCTGCTGGATCTGTGCCTGCGGCAAGGCGAGTACTGGTGCGATGTCTGCCGCACCTATTTTGTGGGCGAACCGGCGCCAGACGCGCGGCAAACCTATGAGCAGGTGCTCCGGTGCATGCGCGCCGTCGCCGACCTGCTGCGCCCCGGGGCGGAGGCGGCGGCGATCTACCGCGCCGCCGAGGCTTACTTCGCGGCCAACGGGATGCAGGGCATGCTCAAGCACCATACGGGGCACGGGATCGGGCTTACCCCTTTTGAACCGCCGGTGGAGACGCCCGGCTCGCCGGATGTACTGCGCGCGGGGGATATCGTCACGGTGGAAATCGGGGCGTACGCGGAAGGCCGGTTCGGCATCCGGCTGGAGGATGATTACGAGATAACGGCCCGGGGGGCGGCGCCGCTGTGGCGGGAACCGATTGCGCTTCAGGACGCCGTTTTGAAAGAGGGGTTGCGATGAAAGCGATGCTGTGGGAAGGGCAAAACCGTCTGCGCATGGTTGACATGCCCGAGCCGGAATGCGAACGGAACGAATTGAAGATCAAGGTGCACAGCGCGGGCGTATGCACGACGGACGCCCATATCATTCACGGCACATTCCGCAACGGCGATCCGCCGCACGTGCTGGGGCACGAAATCGCGGGCGAAGTGATCCAGACGGGCCATGCCGGGCTGGAAAGCTGGCTGGGCAAACGCGTCGTGGTGGAAACCGCGGTGGGCTGCGGCGTGTGCGAGCATTGCCGGAGCGGCAACAAGCACCTGTGCGCAAACGGGGGCGAGATCGGCTTTCCGCCGTATCAGGGCGGATACGCGCAGTACCTGTGCGTACCGTGGACCTGCGCGCACGTCATGCCGGTGGGGATGACCTATGACGAAGGCGCCATCCTGGAAGCGGTCGCCTGCCCCATGGGCGCGATACGGCGCATCGGGGTGGCCTTTGGGGAAACCGTGCTGGTGCAGGGCGCAGGGGTGGCGGGGCTTTCCTTTTTGCAGGCGGTTCGCGCGGCGTCCGCGGGAAAGGTGATCGCCACCGTCACCCGTGAAAGCAAGCGGGAGCAGGCGGCGCTTTCGGGCGCGGATGTAGTCGTGAATGTTGCAACCGAAGATCTGCGCGCGCGCGTGCTGGAGGAAACCGGTGGCAAGGGGGCAGAGCTGTCCATCGATGCGGCCGGCGCGCCCGGCACGCTCACCGACGCCGTAACGCTGTGCGCGGCACGCGGGCGCGTGCTGCTGTACGGCCTTCCGGACGAACGGTCCCTGCCGGCCTTTCCGGTTCCCGAAATCATACTCAGGCAGCTTACGGTGCTGGGCGTTACCAACAATGAAAACGTATGGGAACCGCTGCTGGCAATGATCGCGCGGGGAACGGTGCGTATTCGGGATTTTGTGACGCACCGGTATCCGCTGTCCGCGTTGCGGGAGGCCATCGAAGCGGTTTCCAGCCGCCCGGAAGGGTTCATCAAGGCGGTTGTGCATCCCTGGGAATAAGCCGGATAGGGGAAGGGTGAACATGCCATGAAAATTACGGAGGTACAGGCGCTGATCGTCCGTCAGCCGGAAGTTTCACTGATTGGAGACGGCACGCAGGATTCTGTGATCATCCGCATTGATACCGACGCGGGGATCTACGGCGTTGCCGAGGTGGATTCGGCGCCTTTTCTGGTGAAGCAGGCGATCGACATGCCCGACTCGCACAGCGCGCAGCGCGGAATGCGCAATGTGCTGCTGGGGATGGACCCCATGGAAACCGAAGTGATTTGGGACGCGCTGTATGCCGGCACCTACTATTACGCGCGCGGCGGCGCGGGCATGCACGCCATCAGCGGTATAGACATGGCGCTGTGGGATATTCGCGGAAAGGCGCTGGGCGTGCCGGTCTACACGCTGCTGGGCGGCGCGCGGCAGCGGCGTGTGCCGGCGTATATCAGCATTCTGATGCCCGCTACCGAGGAGGAAGTGAAACGCCTGGTCGATTACCATATGGCGAAGGGGTATTCGGGCATCAAGTTTGGCTGGGGCAACCTGGGCGACGATGGGGCGCGTGACCTGCGGCTGATCCGGGCGGCGCGCAAGGCGCTGGGCCCCGATAAACTGCTGATGATCGACATCGCCATGAACTGGAAGGAGTATAAACCCGCGCTGGACGCCTGCCGCGCCTACGAGCAGGAGGGGGTTTACTGGGTGGAGGAGCCTTTCCGCGTCGAGCGGAGAAAGGACTTCGCCAAGCTTCGCCAAGCCACCCGGCTTGCCATAACTGCCGGGGAAGAACTCAGCGCGCTGGACGAGTTTGAGGCCTACCTGGAGGAAGGCTGCGTCGATATTCTGCAGCCGGACCTGAGCCGTTGCGGCGGGCTGACCGTTGCAAAAAAGGTGATGGAGCTTGCCAAAACGCATCAGGTGCCCATCATCCCGCACAATTTCAAAAGCGGCTTGCTGATGTCCGCTACGCTGCAATTCATCGCCGCGCTTCCCCAGGCGAAATACCTGGAATACTGCGGGCAGGAAACCGTGCTGAGCCGCAGCCTGGTGCAGGAGCCGGTGACGGTTACGGACGGCTGTGTGGAGATTCCGGATCGGCCCGGCCTGGGCGTGGAACTGAACATGGACACGGTGAACCGCTACCGTGTGGGGTAAACGGGCAAGCGCCTGTCCGCAAACGGACAGGCGCTCAGGTTGCCGAAAAACCTCCGTCGCAGCGGAAGTGGGTCCAGGGTGAAATCTTTGCAGGGCTTGGGGCGGAGCTCCAAAGCCTTATGCCGATGCATTTTGCCAAAGCGAGCGCCCAGCCCGAGGGGCGATGAGGCGGGCGGCGATAGCCGCCCGCAGGGGTTTGCCAACGGCCTGGGGAAAGCGCCTGTCCGCAAACGGACAGGCGCTTTCCTTCGCATTACCTTGCCCTGCGCTCCAGCACGCCCGGAAACGCGGGGAACGGGTTGTGCGGTTCCTGCTGATACCAATAGGCTACGGAGGATAGATCGTCCTGCCGTTCACGCAGGCCTCGCTCATCCCCCCCAATCTGCTGGAGCGTCACTCGCAGATCGCGGTCGAAAAGAATCGGATCCGGAATATGAAACCGGTAGAGCGCCCGCATCGGGGGGCATTCGCTCATGAAAAACTCGTTTTGGATGCCGGTATCCCGGCTGTAAAACGGATAGCCCATGTACGGCGTGCTGAAAGTCTGCTCCTGCATGTTGCCCTGCGCGTCCATACCGCCAAACGACCACGCGCCGCCGAAATAGTCCTCCATGCCGGTGCCGCAGATGGTGGGATATTGCGCGTCCCCATCCAGGTAGAATTTCATTTCCCCCTCGCCCCACCAGCCGCGCTCCAGCGATTGCAGCGCGATAAAGGTACCCACGTAGTGCCCTTTCCCCTGAACGCCGTCTAAAATCACATAATCCCGCTGCAACCGGGTCACGGGTTCGCGCCGCCACTGCGCGTGAAAAGCCCCCGCGTTTGGCTGCGGCTCGTCCAGTTCAAGGTAATCGATCTGATAAAACAGGCCCGGCACGTCTCCGCCGTGCTGGTTTTCCACGGTAATCACCGCGCCGTGATCAAACGGCATGGGAAAATAGCAGTTCATCGCGTTCTTGGGGTTGACCACAATGGGCTGGGACTGGATGCGATAGCCGCGCCCAAACCCGTTGAGGAAAAAGTCCCCCAGCGGCGTTTCAACGGACGGCGTTTCCTCACCGTTCCAGTACATCCGCAACACCAGATCACGCAACACGTACCGGCCTGCGTCGGTGCGGTCGGGAACGGTGATCCAGATATGCGTTAGGATGCCGGGCCCCTGAATGGACGCCAGGGTAGCCGTCTGCCCTTTCGGGATTACGCGGATGCAGGGCGACCCCTTGCGGGAGGGGCCAAGGTCGCTGCCGACCATCCCCCCGCCGCCTTTTTGCCCGGTGGGGTTTTCCTGCGTAATCGCGCGGGAACGGCCGTCGCGCAGCGTGGATAAACCTGCCATGGAAAAGGGTGTGAACAAAGCGATTCCTCCGTTTACGCATTAATGGGAACGCAGGGATATGGTTACCGCCGTGGAAATCGATGCAAACGGCTCAAGGACGGGCGGATGAACGTCCGCGTCCGGCCGGGCGCGCCCGTTCACCAGATTGTTGGCCGGCTCCAGGCCCAGCACATAATCCATGCTGCGCAGACAGCGCCACTGGTGCAACAGCGGCAGCGTGGCCGCGGAATAGCGGAGGGTAAACCGGATGCCCAGAGCGCGGTTCTCGGCGGAAAGCCGGCAAATGCCCTGCTTGCTTGGCAACCGGTGGCTGAAATCCAGTTCCTCCGCATCCGCAAGGGGCGCGGCAAAGTCCGCAAAACCGTTGCCGAAAGAACGGGCGGCGGGGGTCGAAGGCGTTGTCTCGGTTCCGACCGGCAAGCGCAGCTTCAGGTGCTCGCTGAGAAACGGATAGCCAAGATTGATATGGTACAGCAGCATGTACGGCTGCGCGTGCGGCGTCTGGTTGGTAAGGGTATCGCGCAGCCGCATTTCCGCCCGATCCAGCGGGAAGACCAGCTCCCGCCGCAACAGCAGGTTTTCCCCAAACAGGGCGCTTTCGCGCATTTCCCCCCGCAAAATGAGGGAGTCGCCGGTGCGCCCAACGCTGCGGTTGGTGGCCGCCTGCAGGTGAATCCTGCCGTGAGTCGGCTGCGTCTCATCTCCGGGGCCGACGTTGAGCAGCCCGCAGGTATAGAGCATCCCGCCCGAAAAGCGCCGCTCAAACGCGGAGGAGGGATCGTTGCGCTCATCGGTCCTGCCCAGGTACGCAAGGGGTATGCCGCGGTAGCTGAACCTTGTGATATCCATGCAGCGATCCCAGGAAACCGTGGCGGCCAGCCCGTTTGGCAGCGCCAGTTTCTGCAAGGAAAGCGTGCGCCCGTCGCCCTGGCACTGGCATACGGTATCGTTTTCAATCAGTTGCTCGGGTCGGGCGATATAGCCCCGCCCCACGGCGTCCAGATCGCTGAGGATCACCGAACCGCGCCCCCCTCTTTTTTGCGGAAACGGCCGGGGGTTGTGCCCTCGACCCGCTTGAAGGAACGGATGAAGGAATCCGCGCCGAAATACCCGACCCGCTGAGAAATCTGATCGATGGAGAGGTTCGGCTGGCCCGTCAGCAGCTCCTTGGCGGCCTTGATGCGCATATGGTGGATGTAATCCAGCAGCCCGATGGTGGTCGTCTGCTTGAACACGCGGGAGATGTAATCCACATTTTTGCCAAGCTTATCGGCGATGGCGCTCACGTTGAGCATGGGATCGGGATACTCGTTCTTGACGATTTCCAGGATGTTGTGCTTGATGCGCATCTCCGTGCTCTCGTTTTCGTAGGGGTCCGCTTCCCTGTCGGGAACGGATTGGTGCTCGCTGAGCGTATGGATTTGCTCGGAAAGCTGTTTGAGCAGGCCGCCGGTTTCTTCCTGGGCGCCGCGCATACAGGCGTGCTTCAGGCGGCTCATGGTATGCTCCATGGATATCTGCAGGACCTTGTCCAGCGATTGGGTGGAGTAAAACAGGATCGATTCGCCTTCCGTAGGGCTTTCGGCCGCGACCTGCGCCTCCGTCACCAGCTCGGAGAACAACTGCCCGTGCAGCGCCGGGGTAGTGTGAATCGCGCTGACGGAAATCTGGCAATCGATTGAAAAGCTGTTGCGAAGCAGCTGAAGCAGGCTGGTAAACGCATTGCGCAAAAACGCCAGATGCTGCAGCTCGTCGGAGGGCAGATTGATGAGCACATACACGGCGTTGTCGTGATACAGCGACAGCGCGGTGTAAAACTGCGAGCCAACGGTGCCCAAGGAATCGTGCAGCTTCATCATCGCGTGCTGATAGGAGGTTTGCGTATCCGCCGACTCGTCGGAGAAATCCACGGGCGTTACGATGCATAGTACCCACGACGTGCCTACGGCGGCAAGCTCGTCGCGCTGCAGGCGTCTATCCAGCGGGGCCTGATTGCCCGCTTTGAGGATGCTGTCGATCAGCCCCTGATCGTCCAGCAGCTGGCGGGTATACGCCGCGCGGTCGGATCGCAGGCGCCTTTCATCGCTGGCTTCCATCAGCGAAAGCTTCAGCCGCGTAAACTCGTCGGCTTCCGTATCCTCCGGATTCGGCCGAGCGAGCGTGCTCAGGTACGCGATGGGCTTAAAGTTCCGCACGGTCGTCAGGTAAGTGATGACGGTGCAGATGAGGAAGGAGAGCAGCAGCACCACGTAGGACAGGCTGTTGGGCACGAGCAGCGCGCTGGAGATGTTTTGAAGCGGCAGAATGTTGATAAACAGGATGCGGGCCAGCTTGGAATGGCAGTAGGTATACAGATGCTGGCCCTGAATAAAACTGCCCCGATCCTCAAGGGTTTGCGGCAACTCGATGGTGGAATACGCCTGGGAAGGGGAATAGATGACTTTTCCCGTTTCGTCCGCCATGCCGATCCACTCATGCTCCGAGAGCTCACTGCTGTTGAAAATTTCACGCAGGTAGGAGGGGCTGACGGCGATCATCAGGTTGCCGGTGTTGCGCTCAAACGCGGAGGGGAGGGTTTGAATGTAGTACAGGATAGTGTTGCCTTTTGGGTTGATGATGCTCAGCCATTGACTGGTATAGGTTTGGTTGAGCATGGCCTGCCAGGTCGCGCTGTCGGCGGGCAGCAGGTTCATGTCTTCCAGGGTGTAGAGCGCGTCCTCCAGCGGCAAGGCGCGCACGGAATCCACGTAAAGGTTGCTGGTTGGGAAATACAGAAAAATGCGGGAGATCATCGAGGCGTCTACGGAAAAACTGCCCAGCACCCCGCGGAGGCTCATCAGGCGCAGCGCATCGTCCGGCGTCAGCTTCTCGTAGGTCTTCTTGCGGATATTGTTCAGGTCGGCGTTGGCAAGCAGCGTGGCGGAAAAGGTGCGGCAGCGGGAGTATTCGAAATCCATGCTTCGGCGCATGTAATTGGTCAGGGTCTCCTGCACGCTGTAGATTTCGCGGGTCAGCAGCCGCTGGTTGGTGTACTCCATATAGCCGAAAATGAGCGTGATCGGCAATACAAACGCCGCCAGGAAAGACAGCAGGAATCTTCTGAAAACCGTACTGTGAAAAAACAGAAACATGGATTTCAATACGGTTGCCCCCCTCCACGCCAAGTTCGTCCCGGCGCGATCAATCCTGTCCTCTTAAACATTATACAGGGAACTTTCCGATGGGGCTATAGACGAAATCCTATCTGTGCGGCGCAGAGGCTCCGGTTATCGAAAATCGTCGATTCATTGCGGAAAATGCCGGCCGCAAACGCTGAAATGCGCGATGAAAAGCGACCATATTTGTTTGACGCTGCCTGTCCGGGCTTGCTATGATTGAACAACAAACACCTGAAAGGAAACAAACAGCATGAAGACAAGCGGTGTTGCCTTTGATCCTGTGACGTATGCCCGGATCCGCGCCTACAATGATCAAACGGGCCGTGAACTGCGCGCGGTGCCGGTAACGCGCGACGAGCGGGGCGTTTATACCTGCGAGCCGCTCCGGGAAAACGAATGGCAGATCGGCATGGAATGGGATCAGCCGCGCGATGTGCGCGGCGTGCAGGTCCTGTTTGAGGAGGATTCTCCGGTGCCGGCCGACTGGCATGCAGAGTACTGGCATTTTTCCTGGCCAAATGAGCAAAAGGATCGCCGTGTGGGCGCGCACAAGGGCTGGTTGCTGACGGATGACCCGTTCCACGGCCGCTGGCTGGCCGCCTACGGCGAACAGACGCTCAACGCGGCGGGATGCGCCGTTTTGTTTGACCACATGGATGTCAACGAGGTGCTCTGCCTTGGGGGGGATTATCCCCAGAACCTGTTCTTATCCGATGATTATAACGCGATGTTCCGGCGCACGTTGAAGCTGCGCGTTGTTTTCAGCGCGGCGGAAGCGCCGCGGATTCGGCAGATACGGCTGACCGGGGACGCGACCGTGCGCGAGGACGCCTGCAGGGTGTACCCAAACGCGACGGGCCGGGGAGAAACCGCCGGCCCCGTGCGGATAGAGGCGATTTGGAACGGCGAATTCATAAGCGGGCAGGGCGTTGCCCAGCGGGGCGCAACGCTTGCCTACCGCCGCACGGTAGGCGCCCGGACGGACGCGGATCAGACGGTTATCACGTTTCGCGCCGGCGATACGGGGTTTGGCGTGCGGGCGGAGGATGTGGAAACGGGCGTATACATGGAGGACTTCGATCTGCTGATTGTGCCCGATGAGATGCAGGGCACCCCGGAGGACATCGTGAAGCGGCTGACGCTGGGCAAACAGTCGATTTTCGACCGCGTTGCGGTCCATGCCGAGCAATCGGTGGAAAACGCGATGGCGGAGATACCGGCGATGGTGAAAACCATGCAGCCCAAGTACGGCCGCTACGTGCCCATGGGCTGGATCGGCGTCCGCCAAAAATTCGCCCTGCGGTACAACGGGGATATCTTTGCCAGCAAAATCGACCAGAAGGTGTCCGCGCGGGATACGGCCCGGACTCATTGGGCGGGTAACGAGCTGCATTTCCGCCTTGCCAGCGGAGACCCCCCCAACCGCCATGAGGGCAATGAGGATACCACGCAATCCATGCCCGATCCGCGCGTGCCCGTGTATCACACCCAATGGCTGGACCGGGATGTGGAATACCGCCAGACGACCTTTGCGACCCTTGTGCAAACCGAGCGGGAAGCCGTCGCGGGCGACGAGGACATCATGGTGATGAACCGCGTGCAACTGCGCAACGCCTCCTCCGAAGAAAGGCTGGCCCAGCTGCTGATAGAATCGTTCCCCGGCGAACAGCTGCGCCTGCAAAACGATGCGCTGCTTGCCTGCGGACGTGTGCGCCCCGGCGATACGCCGGATGTCGGCTGGACCGTGCAGCCCTACCCGGAACCCTATCTGCGCGCGCAGATCCGTACAAACGGGAAAGGAGAGCTCCGGTGCATTCCGTTTACGGCGGCCGGGACTACCTCCCTGTCCATGCAGCCGCAGTTCGGCTTTGAGGGCTACGACCGCAACCCCGTCCGGCAACCGCCGCCTTCCTGCGTGCCGACCACGCTGCTGTATGAAGTCAGGCTGGCGCCTTACGCCACGCACGTGATGGACCTGATCCTGCCCTACCCCTCGTTTTCGCGGGAAGCGGAGTGGGAACAGCTGCGCGCCCGCAGCTTTGATACGGAGCTTACGCGCGTGCGGGAACACTGGCTGGAGTATGCGGCCAAAGGCGCCCGCCTGTCGCTCCCCGGAGAGAAGAAGCTGAACGATTTTGCCCAGGCGGTACCGTGGCATGTGGCGCTTTCGGTGATGCGTGATCTGCGCACCGGGCTGTACATGGTGCCCGCCGGCACCTACGGTTACGGGGCCTGCGGCAACGAGGCGTCCCTGCAGATTCGGATGCTGGATTACCTGGGCTATCACGAGGATGCCGAGAAGTATCTGGAGACCTTCGTTGTCAGCCAGGGCACCGGCAGCATGGACGGGAACTTCCAATCCAACGGCGGCGCGCTGGTGGCCAACAATTATGCCGGCTATTCGGATCGCGCCGCGTCCCTGTTCGCCTATAACCTCGACCACGGCTACATCCTCTCCTGCCTTGTGGATCATTACCGCCTGACCGGCAACCGCCAATGGCTGCAACACGTGTCCGAAACGCTGGTCCGGGCATGCGACTACATCTTCACGGAGCGCCGGGCGACCATGATCCGAAAGGAGGATGGCGAGAAGGTCAGCTACTATGGCCTGATGCCGCACGGCCATCTGGAGGACAATCCGGAATGGCGCTGCTGGTATGCCGTCAACGCGCAGGCGTGCGGGGGAATGCTGGCGGCGGCGGAAGCGCTCGGGGAGATGGACCATCCGCAGGCCGACCGCATTCGGGAAAGCGCGCAGGCCTATCGGGAGGATATCCGCGACAGCGTGAGACGTGCCATGGCCAACTCGCCCGCGGTTCCCACCGGAAACGGCGGCTACATGCCGCACATCCCCACGCAGGCAGAAATCCGCGGCCGCGACTGGGGCTGGTTCCGCGAGGTCGCCTATGGCCCGCTGCACTTGGCCTCCTGCGGGGTCCTTCAACCGGACGAGCCGATGACGACGTGGATTTTGCGGGATCAGGAGGATAACCTGTTCCTGTCCCGCGACTACGGACGCGCGGTTGACCGCGAACGCTACTGGTTCAGCCGTGGCGGCATGACGATTCAGTCCAACCTGCTTTTCAACGATCAGGTTTACCTCCAACGCGGGGAAAGAGCGCGCGCGATTCGCACGCTGTTCAACAATTTCGCCCAGAACCTCTATCGTGATGTGAACTGCTTCACAGAGCATCCGATAACCGATTTCGGGCTTGGCTTCGGGCCGTTTTTCAAAACGCCGGACGAATCGCAGTTTATCGTCAACCTGCGAAACCACCTGTTGCGGGAGGAAAACGATACGCTGGTTCTGCTGCAAGGCGCGCCGCGGGCGTGGCTTGCTGCCGGGGCAACCATCCGCCTGGAAAGAATGGCCACGTATTTTGGCCCGGTGAGCTGCACGGTGCGGGCGGAGGAATACCGCCTGGAGGCAACGGTGACGGCGCAATGGCGCGGCGCGCCTGCGGAAATCCGGCTGCACCTGCGCACGCCGCAGACCAGACAACCCATACGGATGGAACTCAACGGCGCCATGCTTGCCGACGCGGTTCTCAAGGATGAAGTGATCCGCCTGCAGCAACCGCCGAACGTTTTCACGCTGCGCCTGTTCTACTGACCCGTGGCTGAAGAAGCGCCGCCTGCGTCAAGCAGGCGGCGCCAGGCTGTCGAAAATCCCCCGCCGCAGCGGAACCGGGTCAAGGGTGAAACCCTTGCGGGGTTTGGGGCGGAGCCCCAAAGCCTTGTGCCGAAGCACTTCGCCAAAGCGAGCGAACAGCCCGAAGGGCTATGAAGCGAGCGGGGATCACCGTCCGTATGGGTTTGTCGACGGTCTGGCGCCGCCTGCGTCAAGCAGGCGGCGCTTCTGTCTGCGAAAAAAACGGGGATCGAAGCGGTGAGACCCAAGGGGCGGAGCCCGGCGCGCCGACCGACGCGATGAAGCGTAAGGCCGCCAAGCTCCCCAAGCCCGAAAGGAAACGGGCAGGCAACCCGGTTGGCGCAAAAACCCGCCGCCTGTCGGGACACAGGCGGCGGGAAACGAAGGGTTGGACGCGGCCCTTCGATCAGGCGGGGACGAAGCTACCCCTGAACACACGACAACCGTGCGCGGGAATCTCCAGCGGGTGATGGTCGCTGAAAACGCCCTCGTCCTCTCCGGTCATCACATCCCGCAGGCGAAGCCTGACGCCTGACGTACAGGGAAGCCCCAGATCGGCAAAAATGCAGTCCACCTCCGTCTCCTCATCGGAGAGGTTGGCATACACCAGCGTAACCGTATGATCGCTCATGTGCTTGAGAAAACAGAATTGCGCGCCTTCGTGATAGACCAGATAGGGGCAACGGCATTCGGCGTCCTGATTGATGGCGATCAGCTCCCGATTTTGCAAAAGCCTGCGCATCGAATCCGAGATGGAGCGGACATCGGCCCCGATGATGAGCGCGGAACCCATGCAGGACCAGAGCGCGAACTGCGTCACGTAATCCTGTTCCATGCAGGCGGCCAGCGCCTTGTTGTTGGGATCGTTCAGCCCGACATGACCTTTGCCGAACATGCCGACGGTGAGCATATCCATATCGTTAAAGCAGGGCGCGGCGCTGCAGTGAAGCAGGTTCAGCTGGCTTTGCGCGATTTCTGCCGCAGAGGGGAAATTGTCCAGAATATCGGGCGTGGATCGGTAGCTGTTGGCGCCCACGGAGCGCATCCAGGTTTCCGGCGATTCCAAACCCCAGTTGCAGGCCGCGAAGTAAATGTCTCGTCCGCAGGCGCGCAGCGCCATGGACATCGTTTGGTAACGCTGCCGGCCTTTCGCGCTTTTGGGAAAATTGCAGAAATCGTATTTCAGGTAGTCCACCTGCCACTGCGCAAACTGCTTCGCGTCGCTGAATTCGTGGTCAAACGAACCCGGATAGCGCGCGCAGGTACGCGTGCCCGCACAGGAATAGATCCCCAGCTTCAGGCCCTTGCCGTGTACATAGTCCGCCAGCGCGCCGATGCCGTAGGGGAATTTCTCCGGGTCGGCGACAAACAGGCCGTTTTCGTCACGCTCCCTGAGCATCCAGCCGTCGTCGATGATGACATACTCATACCCGGCTTCCCGGTACCCGAGCGCGACGATTGCGTCGGCGGTTTCGCGGATTAACCGATCGGTCGGCATGGGCCCGAACGTATTCCAGGAGTTCCATCCCATGGGGGGTGTGGGTGTGTACATGGTTTATCTTTCCTTTCGTTTGTTGCGGCCGTTCATGCGTTTTGGCGGGACGGCCGATCTATGATGATCGGGTTTGTCCAGGCGCTCCTGCCGTGCTCGTCCATGATCTGGCAACGCACAAAGGTTTCGCCCCGCTGTCCGCGCAGATCATATCGGCTTTGCGTCAGGTTGCGGCCCGTGCGGCACCTGCCGCCGACCCAACATAGATTGCTGTAGAAGATCACGGAGGATACGGGGGAGCATTCCAGCAGAATCTGATCCTCCTCAACGGCGAGCCGAGTAATAGCGGGGCCCTGCGATGCGTAAAAACGGCTGCCGTCCAGCGCGTCCCACAGGGAAGCCTGGGTCAGCGAGGGCATTTGGGCCATGATGTAGCTCTTGCAGTGCTCGCCTTCGTAAAAATGCGCGTCGTCCGCGGCGTACAGCGGGAGCACGCACCCGTGCGCCGCCGCGACGTCCAGCACCGCGGACGCATCCGCCCGCAGGCAGTTGCGGGGCGCGGTGGACATGGAGTTATAGATTTCCGCGCCGCTCAGGCCGCGCAGGCCGGAGATGGTGCCGGGCGTGAGCAGCGACCAGGCCGGATGGGCCAAAAGCGCCCGCCCGCCGCTTTGAACGATGGTATCGATGGCCGCCTGAGGGCCCAGCCGGATATCCAGCGACCGCTCCAGCGAGGCGGGGACGCCGATGCCTACGATGTGCAGTTCTTCCGCGGGCAATTCAAACGCCAGCTCGATGCCCGAAAGAACCAGCAGGTTTTCCTCAAAGTGAGAGTCCGCTCCGACGGTATCGTGGTCCGTCAGGGAAACGAACCGGTAGCCGTGCTGCCGGTACAGCGCGCACGCCGCCTCCGGCGAGAGAACGCCGTCGCTGCGGGTGGTGTGCATGTGCAGGTTGCCCTTGAAAAACGGCATGTGCTTTGCGAAAATTTCCATGTCATTCACCTGCTTTGGCCGGGCAGAATAACGCGCAGCCCATTTCACGGTATTCGGTGATTTTCAGCTCGACGGCCGCCTGAGATACGCCAAGCCGACGGGAAAGGCAGGCGATGCAGTAGTACCGCTGCAGGCCGCGGCCGACCAGGCGTCTGGTAATCGCAATTTCATCATGCCGGAGCGGACGGCCGCAGTCCGCGCAGCGGGAAACCGCAAAGCGCCCTTCGCATACGGGACGTTTCAAACCGAATCACCTCCGTTGGCATGCATCCCTATTATAGGGGGGCCATGGGGGAAAACAACGTTGGGTTTCTTACATTCCATCGGCGATTTTCGACTGCCGTAACGAACCACGGCATTGGACGATCGGGGGCGGTTTCAAGTCGAAAACTGACGCTTGTGAGGCGGCGCCGGATGGATATACTGAAAGGAGAAATACTAAGGGACAGGATGAATGATCTATGAAGGATTTTCGCGGCGCGATCGGCGTTACCGTAACCCCGTTTGATTCGGACTGGAGCATCGATTTGGGCGCGGTTCGCAAACAGGCGGCGCTGCTTGCGGGCAGCCGCATCACGGGCGTATTCCCCTGCGCCTCAACCGGCGAGTTCCCGCACCTGTCCAGGAGCGAACAGCGCGCGATCTGCCAGGCGACAAAGGAAGGAATCGGCTCCGGCAAAACGCTGATCGCCGGGGCCTGTTCCCCCAACCTGCGCGGATCGATGGACTATGCCTGCATGGCGGGAGAGTTGGGGTATGACGCCTGCGTCGCGTGCCCGCCGTACTATTACCCGCTGACGCAGGAGGAGGTCTTCGCGTTCTACCGGGAACTGGCGCAGGCTTCGCCCTTGCCGGTCATTTTATACCATGTTCCGTTTTTCACCAGCGGCATTTCCATGGAAACCGCTGAAAAGCTGATGCGCATGCCCAATATCATGGGCATCAAGGATTCCTCCGCCAACATGAAACGCATCGCCCACCTGTGCCAGCTGCATGCGGTTCGCGAAGATTTTCTGGTTTATACGGGAACGGACGATTGCCTGCTACCCGCGCTGTCGGCGGGGGTGGACGGGAGCATGACGGCTTTTGCCGCCGCCGCTCCGGAACTGGTAACGGAAGTGTATCGGTCTTATGCCGAAGGCAACCTGCGGGAAGCGTCAGCAAACCAGCAGCGCATGATGCCGCTGCTGCAGACCGCCGATGCGTTGCCGTTCCCGCTCGGCTATAAGCTTGTGGCGGAAGCCTATCACAATATCCCCATGACCAGACGGTATCATCAGCTTGTCGCAAAGCGGCAGGTGAATATGGCGCGCAACCGGATTGCGGAGCAGATGAGCGCAGGCCTGGGAAGGAAGAACGCGGCGCCCCAAACGGCCGTTACGGGCTCAAAGCGGTAGCGCCTTCCGCCCCCCACGGCGCGCTTCTCCCGCGATTTCGCCGCGAAGGCTCGCCGTTGCCGCGCTACGCCTTCGCCCGCGCTCCTTATCCCGCAAAAATGCCGCGCGGGCGCCTTGCGGCAGCCCCGCGGGGAAACCGTAGCCGGGCCACAGCGCAACCCAAACACCGCGGACGTGATCAACGCCGACTGAAAGCCGGAACAAGCCGGCGAAGGAACGTTTCGGCACCTGCCGTTTGGCGATAGCGGATGGTCGGTCCGTTGCACGGCCGTCTGTCGGCGCGCCCCTGTGCCGGCATGGGAACGGTTCACGCCACGGCCGCCGTCCCGCCGGCCTCGGTCCTCCCTTACGGCAAAGCAAAAAAAACGTCCCGGCCAGATCCTGCCGGAACGCTCCGGGGAAACGTGATCCCCGATCCCCTTTGATCAACAGGCCGCTTCTTGGCGGCTAACTTTGCGTTTGAGCCCGTAAAGGGCTTCCAGCGCGCCCTCGTCAAACGTGGGGTGCGGGCGGATGGCCCGAAGCATCTGCTCTACCGTCAAACCGTTTACGATGGCCTGCGTGTACTGGCTGATCATATCCGTTGCGCGCGGGCACATGAGCTGCGCGCCAATCAGCCGATGGCTTTGCGCATCCGCCACCAGCTTGACAAACGCGCGTCCGCCGCCCTGGATTACGTTTCTGCCGTTGCCGGTCATGATCGCCTTCGCGCTGACCGCTTCCACGCCGTTTGCCCTTGCCTGCTCCGCCGTAAGGCCCACGCAGCTGATTTCCGGCGTGCAATAGATGCCGCTGGGCACGCAGCGCTCGTCCGCGGCAGGCTCCAGCCCGGCAATCCTCTCCACGCAGCTTCGGCCCTGCGCGGCCGCCACATGCGCCAGCTGGATGCCGGCGGAAACATCTCCGACGGCGTAGATACCCGGGATGCTGGTTTCATACCGCTCGTTTACCGCGATTCGGCGGCGGTCCATAGCGGGCGCAAGGTCCGGGGCAAACACGCCGTCCGGCGCGGGTACGCGGCCGATGGCGCACAGCACCGTTTCGCCGGACGCTTCGCCCGGCTTCCCTTTTCGCTCGTACCGCACGCGCAATCCGTTCTCCGTCTTTTGCACGCCGCTCACCATCGCGCCGGTGATCACGGCCATACCCTTTTGCTGAAAGCGCTGCGCCAGCCCCAGCCCCAGATCCTGATCCAGACTGGGCAGCAGGCGGCCCATGCCTTCCAGAATTGTAACGGCGCAGCCGAGGCTGGCGAAGAATTCCGCCAGCTCCACGCCGATGACGCCGCCGCCCATGATGACCATCGTTTTCGGCGCTTGCGCAAGCCCCGCCAGCAGCTCGTCGGAGGTGACGACGCGTTCCAGCTCCAGCCCCGGGATGGGCGGCCGCGCGGGCCTGGCCCCGCAGGCGACGATGATCCTGTTTGACGCCAGCGTCTGCGCGCCCGCCGCGCCCGTTACCTGGGTGCGCCCCGGCGCAAGGATTTTGGCCGTCCCCCGAAACAGCGCGACGCCGGCGGTTTCCAGCGCCGTTTCCACATGGCCGCGCAGGGCTTGCGTTACGGCCGCCTTTTTTTGATAGATCGCCTGGATGTCAAACGCCGGTTCTCCGGCATCCACGCCGTACGCCCGGCTCTCCCGGATTTCATTGAGCATGTCCGCCGCGTGCAGCAGCGCCTTGGCGGGAATGCAGCCCCGGTTCAGGCAGGTTCCGCCCACGTCCAGTTTTTCCACGAGCGCCGTATTCAGGCCCAGGCGGGCGGCGCGCAGCGCGGCTTCATACCCGCCGGGCCCCGCGCCGATGATGACAAGATCGTATACCATCGCGTTCCTCCGTTGATTAAAAATCCCTGCCGCAGCCTGTTCACGCTGGCTGCGCTATGCCGGGCCGCATACGGGCAGGGGCGTACGCGGCCCGTTTCAGCAAGCGGAGCGCAGCGGCAAACCGCCGCTGCGCTCCGGGCCCCGGTCATTGGCCGCGATAGGCCCGGTACGCAGCCGCGTCCATCAAGGCACGCGTCTGAGCCCCAAAATCCTCGCAGTCCAGCTCAAGAAGCCAGCCGGTTTCGAAAGGCCGCTGGTTGACCAGCGACGGCGTATCCGTCGCCTGGCCGTTTACCGCCTTCACTTGGCCGGTCAGCGGGGAAATCAATTCCGAAACGGCCTTCATCGACTCGATCTCGCCTAGCGCCTCAAACTGCCCGACCTTTTCCCCCACGTCCGGGAGGCTCAGGTATTCGATCCGTTTCAGCTTCTGCTGCGCATAGTCCGTAATGCCAAACCGGATGCTGCCCGTTTCGGTTTTCCTTACCCATGTGTCGTCCTTGGTGTAGAAGTAGCCGTCCAGCACCGTGTGTTCCGTCATGTTCCGCTCCTCAGCCCGCGTATCGGTCAGCAGCCGTAGCCGCCGATGGCGATATCTCCTTCGGGGGGGACGATGCACAGCACGGTGCAGGTTTCTGTATCGGACTTGTTCCAAAAGCGGTGTTCGGCGTCGCCGGGGATGAACATCCAGTCGCCCGCGGCCATATCGAAGGTATCGTTGTCAATCACGTTGCCGCATACGCCCTGCAGGCAAACCACCCAGTGCGGCCACTCGTGATGGTGCGTATGGTCTTCTCCCGCGCCGGGCTCCAGGATCCACGCGCGCATGACATAGTCGTCCCAGAAATGCGTGGGTCCAAACACGACCTTCTTGGTGGCCCCTTTGAAGAATGCGCCGGGCGCGTTGGGCAGATCGACGATCGATCCGTGAAGGGGTTTTTGAACAGCCATATCCATGTCCTCCTTAGTTGTTCGCTTTGCGCCGTCAGATTTGCCGGATGTTGACGATGGGTTCCTCAAACGCAACGCCGTGCGCTACGGAATCCTCCACCGGGCACCGCAGCAGCACAAGGTCAACCACCTGCTGGAATGTCTCCGGTTCCACGTTGCTTTGCGCGTTGACGGTGACCTGAATTTTCTTGAGGCCGGGGCTCGCCTTGCGGCTGCCCTTCATCCCGGCGGAATCGATGAGCCCTTCCACGCCGATTTCGATGTTCTGCGCTTTCACGCCCATCGCTTCGGAGTAGATGCTCAGCGTAAGCGCCAGACAGGAAGCGATGCTGGACAACAGCAGCTCCACGGGGTTCATCCCCATGTCGGTACCGCCCTGCCCCGCCGGTTCGTCGATGACGATGCTGTGGTTTCTGGCCTGTACGGTGACAACGGCGCTTTCTCCCTTCGTTGCCGTCACCTTGTAGGTTTTGTCTGCCATACCATTCTCCTTTTCACCGGATTCATTTCAGCAAATTGGGCAGGAAAAGCGAGATCTGCGGCAGGTAGGTAAGAAGCATCAAACAGATCACGCTCGCGCCCACAAACCGAAATGTCTGCACCGAGATATCCTTCAGCTTGACGCCGGACACGTTGCAGGCCACGTAGAGGTCCAGCCCAACGGGCGGCGTAGCCATGCCGATTGCCAGGTTGACCGTCGCCACCACGCCGAAAACCAGCGGATCATAGCCGATATACTTCACAATCGGCAACAGAATGGGGATGAAGATATAGTTTGCCGAGCCGCTGTCCAGGAAACACCCCGCAAAGAGCAGGATGAGGTTCATCAGCAGCAACAGCAGCACCTTGCTGTCCGTCATGGCGATTATCGCGCCGGAAAGCATCTGCGGAATGCCGTTGGTGGTAAGCACATAGGCAAACACGCTGGCCGTCGCAACGATGAACATGACCGTCGCGGTGGAAACGCCCGCATCCCGGAAGACCGCCCACAGGTCTTTGGGCTTGATCTCCTTATAGATGAAGATGCCCACGATCAGGCCATACACGGCGGCCACGGCGGCCGATTCCGTGGGGGTGAAGATCCCGCTGTAGATGCCGCCCAGAATGATGACCGGCGTCAGCAGACCCCAGGAGGCTTCCTTGAAGGACTTGATGCGTTCCGCCCGGCTGGCCTTGGGGAGCCGCACCAGCTTGCCGGAGCGCTTTTCCTTGCGCTTGAGCGAGAGCAGCGCGGCCGTTGCCAGGAACAACCCGAACAGGATCCCGGGGATGATACCCGCGATGAACAGATCGCTGATGGATACTTCCGCAATGACGCCGTAGATAACGAAGATGACGCTTGGGGGAATGATGATGCCGACGTTTCCGCCGTTGGCGATCAGGGCTGCCGACCAGTCGTCGTCATATCCCGCGTCTTTCATGGCCGGAAGCAGGATGGGCGCCAGCGCCGAAACCGTTGCGGGGCCGGAGCCTGAAATGGCGGCGAAGAAGCAGCAAACCACAACCGTTACCACCGCCAGACCGCCGAAGATGTGCCCCGCCATCGCCTTGGCGAAGTTGACCAGACGTTTGGAAATGCCCGCCTTTTCCATGATGACGCCCGTCAGGATGAAAAAGGGGATGGCCAGCAGGCTGAACTTGGCCGTGCCGCTGAACATGGTGCTGGAGAAAACCGTCAGCGAAAAGCCGTCCTTCACCAGCGCGACGATGGAGGAAAGGCCGAGGCAGAACGCAATGGGCATGCCGATCAGGAGCAGCAGAAAGAACAGGATAAACAGCATCATACCTTCTTACGCTCCTTTAACGCATGATACTCCCTGATGTCCGCCCGGATGTCCCGGACGTACATCTGGATAATCCGAAGCAGGATACAGGCGCCGCCGATCGGCACGCTGGCGCTTGCATAGGCCGTGGAAATCCTCAGCGCCGCCGTTACAGCCTTGTATTTCAGCTGATTCTGGCAGACCTTGACGCCGTAAACGACCATCAGCACCAGGAACAGAACCACCGCGAGCATAATGAACGTATCCAGAACGATCCTTGTCATGCCCCTGGATTTATCCAGGTAAAGCGTAAAGCCCAGGTGGGCTTTGCGCTTTACCGCTACGGATGCGCCAAAGAAAGTGACGTAGACGAACATCATCACGCACATCTCTTCGGTAAAGGACCATGACTGATGCAGGATGAACCGGCTGAGCACGTTGCAAAAGCCAATCAGGAGCATGATGGCAAAACCGGGTACCAGCACGATCTCCTCTGCGTGATCCAGCAGGAACAGCAATTTCCTTTTCATGGCCGATCCTTATCTGACATAGCCGAATTTGGCAAGCAGATCGGCGCCGATCTTGTCAAACCACAGATCATACACCGGCTCCACCGCGGTTTTGAATGCGGCGATCTGCTCGTCCGTAAGCTCGGTAATCGTCATGGTCTGGGCGAACTCCGCAAGGATGCTTTCCACGGAAGCGCGGCAGGAAGCGATCTGCTCCTGCATGGCCTGCTCCGCGCACGCCTGGATCATGGCGGCGTCGTCCCCCGCCTGATCCCAGAAGACCGGGCTGGCCACGAAGGCAACCGCGTCGTACACGCCGTTCCAGCAGGTGAGGTAATCCTGCACTTCGTTGAGGCGATAGGATTTGGCCGTGTCCACAGCGTTCTCCTGGCCGTCGACAACGCCCTGCTGAAGCGCGGTAAACACCTCGCTCATGTTGATGGCGGTAGCGTCCGCGCCAAGGCCGCCCTGGCCGTACAGGTCAAAGAACATCGGGCAGGTGGACAGCACGCGGATCTTCAGGCCCTTCAGATCCTCGGGGGACGCGATCACGTGCTTGCTGTTGGTGATCTGGCGGAAGCCCGCCTCGCCGAAAGCGACGGAGACCATGCCGTTTTCCGCGAGGATCGAATCCAGCGCCAGGCGGCTTTCCGCGCTTTTATCGAAGAGGTACTTGTCCGCATCGTCATAGGAATTGATCAGGAACGGCATGTTGACCACCGCGAGGCGGTCATCCAGGAAAGACAGGACCGTCATGCCGAACATGGACATTTCGATATCGCCGGACTGGACCATTTCCACCGCGGTTTGCTGGTTGCCGGAAGCAAGCTGGTTGCTCGGGTAAACGCGCACTTCGTAAGCGCCGCCGGACTGCTCGCTGAGCAGCTCGCCAAAGCGCAGCGCGGCCTTCTGAACGGAGCTGTTTTCGCCCCAGCTGGTATTCAGCTTGATGACTTTTGCCGCCGAAGCGGTAGTCATAACCGCCGCGCACAAGCACAGGCACAGCACCAACGCCAAGATCCGTTTGTTCATATTCTGATCCTCCGTTTTTTGTTCGGCATCCGGTCGGGAGCCGACTTATTCTGTGGTTTGATTGTAGTTGATAAATCCTCGACAAACAATTCGGAATGTGCTACAATTTATTCTAGATGAGAATAAATACATACGGGGCCATTTTTGCCTTGGGAATCGCCCGTTGTTGAAGGGGAGGGACGGTTTTGCAGATCGAGCACCTGGCCGAGTTCGTTCAGCTTGCCCAGACTGGGAATTACAGCGAGGCCGCTGCGCAGTTGTTCATATCCCAATCCTCCCTCTCCAAGCATATCATGGCGATGGAAAAGGAGCTGGGCGTGCCCCTGTTCATCCGCTCCACCCGCAGCATCCGCCTCTCCCACGCCGGGGAGCTGCTGCTGCCGGGCGCGATCAAGATTTCGCAGATGTACGAGGGCTGCGTGGGCAACCTGAAGCGGCAGCTGGAAAAGGCGCCCGAGCGCATCATCATCGCCTCCACCTCGCACATGGTGGAGTACGGCATTACGGACGCGATTGCGCAGTTCAAACGCGAGTACTATGCCATCAAGCTGGATGTGATTACCGAGCGGCACGACGTGCTCAAGAGCCTGCTGCTGAAACAGAAGGCCGATTTTATCTGGATTGGCGAGCCGGAGGGCGAAAGCAGCGACCCTTCCATGCACCACATCCCATTTTTGGACGAATCGCTGGTGGCGATGGTCAACAGCGCTTCCGCGCACCGGTACCCGAACCCCATGAACGTAACGGAACTGGCGCAGGCGGATATCTTCATGCAGGACAAAAGCTCCGTAGAGCAGGACCTTTTCATTGCGTTTTGCAGGCAGAACAACTTCGAGCCGGAGATCACCTCCGTATCGGGCGCAAGGATGCAGATCCTCGCCGTGACGGCCAATACCGGGATCGCCATCATGCTGCGATCCCTGGCGGAATCCCAGCGAATCGCCGGAACGGAGCTGATTCCGATCCGCAACAGCCCCAAGGTCCACGTAAACCTCGTCTACCTCAAAAAGGAAAGCTATCCGAAACGAATTCTGCAGTTCCTCGATTTTATCAAACGCTGGTCTGAAACCATGCAAACTTCCCGTGAAAACGAGGGTCAGGAAGAGGCGGATACCCACGGCGTGGTTACGGCGCCGTCCGGATCCGGGGTTGCCACAGCGGCCGTGAAAGCCAAATAGCGCAGGCAGAACAGCCCCAGGGGGGACGATTTGCGCAGGGGCGACCCCGCGCGGCCTCTGATTAAGATTCGCTTCCTGCCGCTCAAGCCGGACGGGCGGGTTCGCTTTCTTTGGCGCTGATTGCGATGTCGGCTTTGGCGCGCGGGAAAGCGGAGGGCTGCGGCGGTAAACGCGTGGCGATGCGCAACCCGGCATCGATGGGGATGGCTCCGCAAGCACAAGGACGGTGCGCCTGAAACCCATACCACGCGACGAATTTCGCATGGATGGGTTTCATGGCATACGTAGGGCCGTTGCGTCCGCAAGAACCCCGCGAAGGGATGCGAGACGCGCCTGATGAAGGGGGCGGGAAAGCTGGCTGGAGCGGAGGCGGAAAGGGATTGTTCCTCAATAGGAAGAAAACCCCCAAACCTTTACGGCGTGGGGGTTTCGCTTTGGAGCTGATGACGCGATTCGAACGCGTGACCTCATCCTTACCAAAGCTGAATATACGGTTCATCTAGGTTTAACCAGTGTCAGGAAGTGCTTATAATCAAATGGTTGCGTGTTATTGTGTGTTATCCAGTATGATCTAAGTTCATCTGGGTTGCTGTCAAATCTGCTGTCAAACATTTGTTATATAATATATATAATACTTAAATTGGCTATCTAAAACGCGCGTCAAAAGGGTCAAAAGAGATCAAACCCTTGTATGGTCTCAAATTCTTGCGGGTCAAAAGGGGGGGCAAAAGGGGGTTAAAAGGGGTCAAAAGTCTACCTACACCCCTCATGTGCGAGGCGGTGCATTCTACACGGCACTTCCTGTTGGTGTAGCGGGTTCCCCATGTTGAGTATTGCGGTGGGGGTATGCCCCTGCGGGGCACGCAATCTGGGGATGCCAGCCATGCAAGGCCGCTTACCTTGCTGGTTGTGCCCGCCCCACAGGGCGGCTGTCCCGATAATCTCATTTTGGGAGAAAATACTGCGCTAATGAGGCGGCGCGGTTGCGCATTACGGGGCTGTAGAGATTGCACATCCCCCCCATGACCGCGCTTTCAGGCGTGGATATGCGTACCAAACAGGCCGCTACCCGTAATCCGCTGGGTCGCGCGTGACCCCCTACCCGCTTTGCTGCGTATGAAAACAATATGCCCTGTTAGGTAACAGAAACCATAATCGTTTATTGGGCTGGTTCCCCCGCTGATGGTTCCCGCCTCATTGGACAATCTAACCAGTTCAAAATACAATGTTCCGTTTTCTTTTTCTGGAAATTATGCTATATTGTCTATAATCAAAGCCTGTTAAGGAGCGGTCATTTTGGCAACGAATCTTTTCGAAGAAGCAAAGCGTAACAAGGCGGATGAGTTCTATACACAACTTTCCGATATCGAAGCAGAAATGCGCCATTACAAGGAACAGTTCAGGGGCAAGGTAATACTCTGTAACTGTGATGACCCCTATGAAAGCAATTTCTTCAAGTATTTTGCGATGAATTTCAACTTTCTAGGGCTAAAAAAGCTGATTGCAACCTGCTATTCCGAATCCGCTGTTGCAGGGGAACAATTATCTCTGTTTGATATAGCGAGCTTTGAGCAGAAAAGCCCCGATGCAAAACACCCCTATAAAATTGAGATTACCGAAGTCAGAGACGAAAACGCGGATGGCGCGGTTGATCTTGCTGACGTTGAATATTTGCTAAAAAACGGAAAGAACGCGCTGACCCTACTGGAGGGCGACGGTGATTTCCGCTCGCCGGAATGTATCAAATTGTTGAAACAATCGGATATTGTAATAACCAATCCGCCCTTCTCCCTATTCCGTGAGTATGTAGCACAGTTATTCAAATACAAGAAGGAATTCATTATTATAGGAAATGTGAATGCAGTAACCTACAAAGATATTTTCCATTTGTTCAGCGCCAACAAGATATGGCTAGGCCAGAGCATTCATAGTGGTGATCGTGAATTTCGTGTGCCCGATCATTACCCATTGCAAGCATCAGGATTCAGGGTGGACGAAAACGGCGTTAAGTATATCCGCGTCAAGGGGGTTCGCTGGTTTACAAACCTTGATTATGATGAACGCCACGAAAATATAACCCTGTACAAGCAATATACACCCGAAGAATACCCCCGCTATGTGAACTATGATGCAATCGAAGTATCAAAAACCGCCGATATCCCTTATGATTATGATGGTGAAATGGGTGTGCCTATAACGTTTCTTGATAAGTACAATCCTGAACAGTTTGAAATTATCGGTTCAAGCCGTTTTGTTGGCAAGTCAATGTCCGAATTTGCCGCTAAAGGAACCTATGTTGCTGGAGGCATTAGGTTCTATCTTCCGAATGGTGATGGAACATACCGCTGTTTATATGACAGGATCGTGATTAAGCGGAGGGGGGCGGTACAATGAACATTGATCTGAATGAAATAACCGTCCGTGATGTTGCGCAAGGATATGTCGATAATGCCGAAGAAGGCGTGCTCGGGTATGGCGGCAAGTTGAACATCCGCCCCAAATACCAGCGCGAATTTGTCTATGACGAAAAAAAGCGCAATGCGGTTATGGATACCATCCGAAAGAATTTTCCGCTCAATGTGATGTATTGGGTCAAAAACAGCGACGGAACCTTTGAAGTGCTGGATGGCCAACAGCGTACGATCAGCTTTTGCCAGTATGTCAAGGGGGATTTCTCCATTGACAACCGCGCATTCCACAACCTGACCGAAACCGAGAAGGAACAAATCCTCAATTACCGCCTGATGGTTTATTTCTGCGAAGGCAACGACAAGGAAAAGCTGGACTGGTTCAAAATCATCAACATTGCGGGCGAAAAACTGACCGATCAGGAATTGCGCAACGCCGTATATACAGGAACTTGGTTATCCGATGCAAAATTGAAGTTCAGTAAAAGTAACTGTGCGGCTTATCTGTTGTCGAAGGATTATGTAAATGGCTCGCCCATCCGGCAGGAAATACTTCAAACCGCGCTCAGTTGGATAAACAACGGCGATATTGAGAAGTATATGTCCATCCACCAGCATGACCCCAACGCCAATGAACTGTGGACGTATTTCAGGAATGTAATTGAATGGGTACGCCTTACCTTCACCGTTTACCGCAAAGAAATGCGGGGGCAAGACTGGGGCAGCCTGTATGATAGGTTCAAGGGTGTTTTGCTTGATTCCGCCAAGCTGGGGCAGGTAATTCAAACCCTCATGATGGATGATGATGTTACCAACAAACGAGGTATCTATCCCTATGTTTTAACACGGAATGAGAAGTACCTGAACATTCGCGCTTTCACCGACAGCCAAAAACGGGCGGCATACGAACGGCAAAAGGGCATATGCCCCCGCTGCAACAAGCATTTTGATTTACAGGCTATGGAGGCTGACCACATTACACCATGGAGCGTAGGCGGTAAAACCAGCCCCGAAAACTGCCAGATGCTTTGTCTAGAGTGTAACCGCCGGAAAAGCGATATATAGTCTATGTTAAGGCTTGTGTAATCAATCAACCTTCCAACACCAGAAAAAGCAGGCAGAAACAGGAAACCCGCCACCCGGTGTTGGGCTATTTAGTACGCTCGTCTGCAAACCAGTATATGCGAATCATAGACCATTGCTGTTGCCTCGCCATACGGCGTTTTGATCGTCGCCCTCATGGCTTTGGCCTCCCCTCATTCGCCGGTTCTTCTTCCCACTGGTCACGGCCTTCCACGAAAAACGGGCACGGAGCGCTGTCGTAATAAACGCTGTCCGGCTTGTCCTCATACTTCAAACAATCAGACCGCAGATACCGGCCCGGCGACGCATTCCGACAGAACCGGCAAGGGATAGTCACAGGGTCGGCCCATTGCATCGTCGGGAACGGCTCCCTATCGCTCAAACTCACTTCGTTACGACCTCCATTTCAACCGTCAACCGGCCGGCCATACTCCCCGATGCGCTTATATCCCTCACGGTCCGCGTTCTTCTGCCATGTGTGTCATTGCATAGGGATGCCAGCAATGCATAACCGCTTCTCATGCTGGTTGTACTCCAACCTACAAGGCGGTGATTCCCCCCGAATATGGCATTAAGCAATCATTGCATTGATCGCGCTTCGGTGTTTCCCATGGTTGAACATCTACCCCAACTGCTTCTTTTACTCACTGTATGTTCGCTTTGTTCGCTGTTGTGTCATGGTTTTTCCTACCTTGCTGTCCATGCTATCCTACAATGGTTTAATTTATTCTGTGCGATTTAGTATCGCCAATCCAACAACTTGAACGTATACAATCCTTATGGAGTTAATCCATCGGTGTTTCTATCGTCCTTAATGAGATTAGGTGAAACTGTAAGGTAGGGGTGATATTCGTTAGGTTCGATATTTTCTATGTCCTGCCATGAGGGATCATCGGAATTCAAGTATTTCAAACTAGCAATGATTTTTGTCCCGTTTGATAAAATATAATCAGCTCCGTCAAACGTAACATCACATGTAATTCTGAGATACGTATCATATACGATCATTACTAATTTTAGGTTTTCAACATGCCAAGTGTTTTCGCCAATAGCAGTCCAGATGCCTTCTTCATAGACACCCATTTTGCATTCCGTTTCATCAGCATAACTATGAAATTTACTTGGATCGTAATGATTGCCGTCATCCATAAACACATCTATAGATTGGCAGTTTGTCATAGCTACGATTACTGCGCGTTGCGCTATTTCCTGGGTGAATTCATCTGATGCGAGAGCGTGAGGGATAAGAACAGAAACGAGTAGAACGACCAGCAAAATAGGTTTAAATTTACGATTCATTTGACTGCCTCCTATACTTTTCAATTATGTTGATACCATATTATGTGAATTTAGAAAATTTGTAAAGACATGATTCGTAGAGCCGCAATGATTGCAATGCACTCCCTCGGGATAACGGATTTTGATCTTCACTGCACCGTGCAAAAGCTTAATTAGCGTTATCACATTGCACTTTCACAGCCACCAAAACCGCTTGATATAGGTTGTCGCTTTCTTCTTCTTTGCCTTCCAGTTGCGTGTATACATCTGAAAGCTCGCTATACTTGATACCGTATTCCAACAAGGCACGGGCGGAGGCTACCCGTACCCGAATATCTGCTTGCCCATCTGTGACAATCGCCCGAAGGGTAGCGATTGCTGGTGATAAACCTTGTTGTAACTGGGCGGCTGCATCCGTCACAAGCCCCTTTCGCAGGGCTGCGTACCGTGCTGCAAAGTCTGCATCTTGCAGATACTCATAAACGGTACGCTCGCTGACCCCTGCTTTTATTGCTGCTTCTTTGCGGGTCGTGCTGGATAGTAACGCCGCCAGTACACGTTCGTGCGAATCAACGACCTTTGCCATATTCATCAATCCCATCTATCGCAATACTTCCGATGTTCCAGCCTTAACTATGCGGATAGGGTTCCTGTCCCTCGTTCAGCACGGCTGAGGTCATGGAAATCCTCAAGCTTATAGGGTCTGGCGAGCAAGAATCGCATTCCTGCGCCGTGCTTCGCTCTGTGCTGCGCTTGCCGGTTTCGAAAAGCGGATGAACGGCACCGGTAAGGTGTACATCTTTGCAAAGCAAGTCGAATCAACTCGGGTACACTGATAAACGTCGGGGTATTGCTCCACCAGCCGGTCAAGCTTGCGAATCACGGCGGGGTCTGCGGTGTCAATAATCGCCATTGAATCAGCCGCGCACCAGTTGCGGGTAGTTTCCTGTTCTTCCTTGGTGAGCTTATACATCTGTTTGGCCTCCCACCAGTTTTAACCAATCTTCCAGTAGCATTACACACAGCCAAGGCTTGCGGCTGCGTCGGTGTATCACCACAGGCACAGCGTGCCCGTTTGCGTCGTGTTCCGCCTGCTCCATAGCATCATACAAGCTAAGCTTTTCGCATCGCTTGCACTCCACGTGAAACATCTGCCCGCCAGCCTGAAAGGATACATCGGGGTTGTCCACACCGCCCTTGTACATCTGATCGTTTCGGTGGGCAAGCCCCGCCTGTTGCAGCAGGTCGCAAAGTTCCCGTTCGCCTGCGCTACCCTTGCGCTTTGCATTCACTGTTTGTATCCCTCCAGTAGCCGCTTACAGCGCCCGTATTCGGCGTTCAGACGGTCTATTTCGTCGCCGGTCATTTCCCCATCGGGCAGCACTTCCAGCACGCACAGGCGGCCTTGTAGGGCATTGCGGAGGGCTTCTCGGCGGGTATCCAACAGGGCGGCGGAGGTTTGCCCGTTAAGGGGTTCCCATTTGATTGTGACGGTATCGGCGCGCCGGTGGTATGTCACCATGCCGAATAGCTGTGCTTCACCGTCCCTGATCGCCCCGCATATGGCCACAGCGTCGAACATGGAGTAGGTGCTCCCATCATCAACCACGGTAGCCCCCGCCTGCCGTTCCTTCACATATGCCGCCGCGCTATCGCGGTCACGCCTGACGATCTCCAGCAGGCCGGAGGCTTCGGGCGGCTTTTTGCCCTCAACCGTTCCCCTGATCTTGCCCTCCGCCGTGATCTCGAACCGATAGCCCAGCCCCTCAAGAGCGGCCATAGCCTGCCATGTGGTCATAGCTCAACCGCCTCCCGCTTCGGCAAAAGCTCGGGGTTCAGCTCAACCGTCGGGCTGGGTCGCCCGCCGCTGCACACTTCCACGCGCCGGATGTATCCCGCCCGCGCCAGTTCATCAAATGCAGCGTCCACGGCCTCGCCGGAAGGGAACATGCGCCGCTTTGTAAGCGCCTGCTTGATCTCCCGCTCTCGCTGCACCGGCTCGCCTACCTTAACCAGCAGGTCAAGGGTTTCTTTTGCAGGAGAGGTCAAGCTCCCTTCGCCCTCCAGCAGATGCAGCATGTGCCCGACAAAGTATCGCGCCAGCGCAACCGCATTACGCATGGTTTCCGCGTCAATGGGTTCGTCTGTGCCTGTATCCTCCCACAGCTTGAGCAGACAGGCAAGCCGCGCCGTATTGCCCGCAAGCTTTGCAGAAAACCCGTCGCGCTTGAGCGGTAGCCAGTCAGTCCATTGACGCGCCCTCACTTCGTCCCGCCAAGCAAAGAACACGGTTCTCGCCTCGGGTGTAAGTGCAAGGGTCGCTGACTTGATCGCCAGCAGTTGCCGAAGGGCGGCTTCGTATCCGCTGGTAACGGCTGCGGGTATATCCGGTTCCGCGCCGTACTCCCTTACAGGCTCGGGGCAGGCAATCAGGAACCGCGCAAGAAACCCTTTGCCGCTCATGCGCTTTGCGCCCAATAGCTCGCCCAGTATGTAATGCTGCGCCAGTACAAGCACTGATAGATTCGGGTTTTCAACAATAGTTGACCCGCCCTTGCGCTCCATTGCGAACGGTACGCCGCCGCTGTACCCCTTCAACCATGGGTTCAGGTTTGGCATATCTTGATACCTGCCCTCCAGAAGCTCGAAAAGCTCCCCTTCATCATCAAGCTGGGCGGTTGCCCCGTCGTTGTTTTGCATGATCTCGGTGATGCGTTCGGGGGTCACGTCGCCGCCGATGAACCGGTTCATGAGGCGTACAGCAGGGAAAGCGGCAATCTCTTCCGCTATGGCGCGTGCTTCTCGGGTCTGCTTTTTTTTGACAGCCTCGTTCTTGCGGGCAAACAACACTTCCAGCTCCGCTTTGTCGGCCTCAATCTTCACAGCGCGGCGCTTGTTTTCGTCCGCCTGCGACAGAAAAAGTGTGCGGGTCATGGACTTAAACACTGGTGTTTTACCCTCGCCGCTGTCCAGCACACCCAATAGAAACAGTTGCGCGGGTTCATACCATCCGGCCTTGAGCTGCACTCCGATTCGCCCACAGGCGCATGCGGAGGCAACACCCAGCCCAACTAATGCAGGCAAGTCAAGCGGTACGTTCTGGTTTGCTGCAATCGCCTCCGCCATACTGCGTAACACAGGCGGCAGCAGTTCAGGGCGCATAGGCGGCGCAACCGGCGCAGCGGGTAAAGGTTTCCAAGCGGCGGAGGGACAAGCTCCCGCAAGGATAGCCTGCCCTTGTGGCGTATCCGCCAGCGCGTCATACTCGGTTTGTTCAAGTTCATATCGTGTCACGTTCTGCCTCCATCCAGCCTACAAATTGCCTCGGAGTTGCTGTTCCCAGCAGGTTCAGCGTATCTTCTGCCGCTGCTGCGTCTGCAACGGCCTGCCAGAATTTCTCACCGTCCGGCTCGGTGATTTCCAGTTCCTTGATGATCGCCCGCGCTGTGTGCTTCATAGCGCAGGCTTCCCGCCAGCGTTCACCCTTCCACGCTTCAACCGCTCGCCGTAGGTCGTGCCCGTCCGGCTTGCGCGGCTGTGGTTTCCTGTTCTCGCCCCTGACAACGCGGAGGGCTTCGCCCAGCGGTACGTTATACAGGGCTGCGTACAGGTCGGCACCGTCGCCATTCGCCCCACAGCCGAAACAATGAAAGCGCCCGCGTTCGTCAAACATCATGGAGGGCGTTTTCTCCCCATGCAATGGGCAGCACACCCACCAGCGAGAACCTCGCCGCCTTACGTCTAGTCCAGCAGAACGGGCAATAGCAAGAGAATCAAGCACTCTTTTTAGCAAGGTAGTCAGCGAGCGATTGAGCCGTAATCAGAACGCGGCGAGGGCTAGGGCGGAAGCTCTTTAGCTCGCCCTCACGAATCATTCTGTCAACGGTAGAGAGAGCAACACCAAGCATCTTTGCGACTTCTACTCGTGTGTAAACCAGTTTGTCCATGCTTACCTCCTGCTTATTTCTGCTGAGTACTTGCCAGTTTGTGAATGACTGACATGATGATTTGAGTATCATCATTAGATAGTTTGTTACGCAGCATGCGCGTGAAGGTCGCCTCGCTTACGTTAATTGCCTTTGCAATCGCCCAAAGCGGAACATGATTCGATTTCGCCGTAAGCCGAATGGTGACATTCTCCAACATCCGCACCTCCTTTCTCGCCGAAATTATACCATAACGCCAATAAATACGCAAACGTAGAATGCTCAATAAACGCAACCACGAATCACGATAGTGCTATTTTTTTCTATTGACGATGATACAATACCGTGGTATTCTATTATTAGAAAGCATACTTTTCATTAAAAAGGGAGTGATCAAGTGTTCAACAATCGGTTAGCAGAGGCAAGAAAACGCCTCGGTCTGACACAAAAGCAATTTGCTGCAAAGGCGAAGATTCAACCATCAACATACTCATCATATGAGAATAATAAGAAAGTACCGCCTTTAGATATTGCTTTGCGAATAGCCGACTCACTAGGCGTATCGCTTGAATGGCTTTGCGGGAGAGGTAACTCACAAGTAACAACGTACGGCGATGTAGCTCGATCAATCATCGCAATCCAAAGCACGTTAAGACAGTGCAAAGGTTTTTTCACGGAAGTCGATGTTGAAAAGAATAGCGATTATAGCGGAGACGGTTATGATCCTGATGATGTTGTAATTCTTAAAACGTCGGCCAAGGAGCTGGTAAATTTTTTCGACAGAATGTTACCATTTTATAGAATGAGCCTTGACAATCAAGCAGCCGGTGAAATGTTTCAGGCATGGCTCAAGGGAGAGCTTGAAAAGCTCGATAAAATCGAAATAAACGATTTACCTTTCTAGTTAGCAATAGTTACGGTTATCAGAGGAGGTAAGTATGAGCAAGAAACGCGGTAACGCCGAAGGTTCGATCTACCAGCGCGAAGATGGTCGTTGGACAGCCGCATACCATGCACAGGGAAAGCGCAAATACCTATACGGCAGCACACGCGATGAAGTTGCAAAGAAGCTACGCGATATTCAGGCAAAGATTGATCGCGGTGAATTTGTGGAGCCTGCCGCGCTTACTGTGGGGCAATGGCTAGAAACATGGCTGCATGAATACGCGGCGCAAGGTGTGCGCCCTTCCACTTATTCGGCCTATGAAGGAATTGTATCTATGCACTTGCTCCCAACTCTTGGGAAGTATAAGTTGCAGGGGTTGCGCTCGGAACATATCCAATCATGGGTAAACCGTAAAGCCAAAGATGGTTATGCTCCTGCGTCCGTCAAACGTTTTTTCAATGTCCTGCGCGTTGCTCTCGGGCAAGCGGTTGCAAATCGGTTAATCTTCCATAACCCTGCCGATGCTGTGACGTTACCTAAACAGGAGGCCAAAACCATTGAATGCCTGTCGGCGGAGGAAGTTGCCGCCCTTCTTGCCGTTCTGCCTGATAGCACACACGGGCGGGCGCTGCGGTTCGTCTTGGGTACAGGCCTGCGCGTGGCTGAATTGTGCGGCTTGCGCTGGTGTGATGTAGGCGAGGAAAGCATTACCGTCAACCAGATAACCTATACCATCAAGCGCAATGGGGCAAACGAGCGCATCACTAACCCGCCAAAAACAAAAGCAGGCGTTCGGTTCATCCCCACAAACACAAAGCTCCGGGCTCTGCTAGACGTTCAGCGCAGGGAACAGCGCCTTGATCGTGTACGCGCCGGTTCGGCATGGCAGGGCGGCGAACCCGGCAAGGGTGAGCAATATGTATTCGCAACCGTGACCGGTGAGCCAGCAGACAGAAACAACATTGCTCGAAGTTTGCGAGCTTACCTGAAACGGGCAGGGTTAAAAAGCAGGGGCGTTCATGCCCTCCGGCACACGTTCGCCACAATGTGGGTACAATCCGGCAACGATCTGCGCACGCTCTCGGAAATACTCGGGCATACAAACGTTGCTTTTACCATGCAACGGTACGTTCACAGCGACACGGTAACAAAGCGGCGGGGTATGGAGGCCATGGCAAGCTTGATCTGACCCGCCCAGAGGGGCTTTTAACCCTTTTGACCCCTAATTGACCCGCCTTTTGACCCGCGTGTTTTTGTTGTGTTGTATGGGTTTAAGGACTTTTAACCCTTTTGACCTGCAAGGTGTGATTATTTTTTTCAAATCAAACAAGAAAGGAACAGAAAGAACACACTTTTCCCCCGTCAAGAATCTGGGTTGCTGTCAATTCTGCTGTCAAAGCCAAAGTAGCTATTATATTTATATAGCAAACGAAAACCCCCAAACCTTTACGGCGTGGGGGTTTCGCTTTGGAGCTGATGACGCGATTCGAACGCGTGACCTCATCCTTACCAAGGATGTGCTCTACCGACTGAGCTACATCAGCGATTTTCGGGCAACGGCAATATAATACACGAACAGGGTTGAAAATGCAATACTTTGCGGCAAATTTGTCCCCCCCCCGCGGGATCGATTGTTTTTCAGCGTCCGCTTCGCACCGCCGATGGGGGGCGAAGTGCGTTTGCGCAGCGACGCCCGCCGTTTGGGCCGGCCCCGCACGGCAGATCGGCCGGGCATTTGCGTGCCCCGGCATACGGAGAGGGCCGACGTTCGGGGAGGGGACGCCTCCCGGCAAGGCGCGCCGGCCCTTTCGCCCGAAGGGCAGCGTCGTGCGGCCGTCCAGCGGGCGTCGATCTTGGCCCCGACGCGGAAGGGGGCGTACCGTTTTTATTCGTTTGCGAAAACGGCATGGAGTTTATTTTCGGAAACGCCGCCGTGTCACCGCTCGCCGCACGCCGCGCAGGCCGGTTTGAGCAGCTTTCATCAGCCGGAGAATCGTTTTTACAGAATCGCTCCATCTGTTACGTAAAATTGACAAATTCGTGAAGCGGGTGTATAATTACAGTCTGCTTTAAGGATTGTATCAGGTTGAACCGCGCACCGTCACAGTATGGCAGGGTGGTTGCAGGCAGATCGCTACATCACAGGAGGTTGGGGATATGGCACCGGATGCCCCGCGGCGCGCCGCGTCCTCTTCCGCCCCCGCCTGGGATGCGGACCAGCCCGGAAGCGAGGACGCGCCCGACCGCGCCGCGCCCCCGTCCGCGACCCGCCGGGCTTTCGGCGTCGCCGGGCACGAGGATGCGCAAAACCCATATCGGCTCTACTTTGGGACGCCCGGCGGCGCGGCCCGGCCCGAAAGCGCGCAAAACGCCGATCGGACCGTGCCCCAATCCCCGACGGCTGACGGCCGGCCGGGGACGCAAGGCGCGCCCAATCTGTTTGCGCCCATTTCGGTGGCGGACCGCATCACCGGCAACACGCGCGTGCGCAGGCAGCGCGTGCCCACGCAGCTGCTTCCCGGCAGCCGATACGATTACGGCCTCGGGGAGCCGGCCGCGGCCGCGCCCTCAGCCCCGCCGCCTCATGCCGATGTGGACGCCCTCGGATACCGAAAGAGCGTTCCGCCGGCTTTTCTCGCGCGTACCATGCCAGGCCCGGCCGCAGAGCAACCGGCGCCGCGCAACGCGACGCCTTTTTCAGCGTATCGGGAAGCCGCCGCGGTGCAGGCCGAGGCCATTGCCGCAAACCGTCCCGGCGCGGACGGCCGCATGCCCTTCCCGATGAACGGCCGCATGGATGACGCCGCCGCGCGGGCGGAGGCGCGTCACCCGGACCCGCCGCCCGAACAGGCGCAGCCGCCCGTAACCGATCGCGCGCAGGAAAGCCCTTCCGGGCGCGATTATGTGCCCCGGCACGGGGTTTCGCAACGCGCGCAGGCCGCGCAGGCGGTGCCCATGGTTACGATCCGGGAGCTTGCGCAGACGCCCGAACCGCGCGTCGACCCCTGGGAGGCCATGGGCTGGAAAACCCGCGAAACGCCTGCTTTTGAGAACACCGCCGTGTGGCGCGTCAGCGATATCGCCATGTTTGAACGGGGAGCGTTTGAAGAACCGCTCGATCCCCTGCGAAACCCCGCCGAACCGACGGGGCGTTTTGGCGCGTCCGCGCAAAAGCGAACGCCCTTGCCTTTCCCCACGGCGGGCGCACCCTACGCGCCCGGGCGTTACGCCGCCGGAGCGGTTGTAGAGAGCGAAGCCTATCCCCGGGGCGCTTCCCAGCCGACGGGCCAGACCTCTGCCGGCAACGCGTATGTGCCGGATGCCGGATCCCTTGCAGGCGGCGGATATGCCACCGAGGCCGGGGCTGCTTTGGGCAACAGGCCTGTTCGGGACGCCGTGCTCGCTTCGGACGGCGGATATGCACCGACGGCCGACTCCCTTTCGGGCAACGGGTACGCCCCCGAGGCCGGTTTTGTGTCAGGGCAGGCGTACGCCCCGGCCGCCGGATACCCCGCCGACGGGGGCTACGCCCCGGCCGCCGGATACCCTGCCGACGGCGGCTACGCCCCGGCCGCCGGATACCCCGCCGACAGCAGCTACGCCCCGGCCGCCGGATACCCCGCCGACGGCGGCTACGCCCCGGCCGCCGGATACCCTGCCGACGGCGGCTACGCCCCGGCCGGCCCGTACCCCTCCGGCTCCGCGTACTCCGGGGATGGCGGATATCCGCCTCCTCCGGGAGCCCTCTTTCCAGAGGGCGCTCTCGACCCGGCGGACGCGTTTCACGCCGATCCGCGCTTGCCCCCGGCCGACAGCGCCTACCCCGAGGGGAATGCCTTCGGCTACGAGGACGGCTACCCCGCTGAAAACGCGGCGTATCCGGACGCCGCGTACGCTTCCGAGGGCGCCTGCTCCCCGGACGCTCCCTACCTGGCGGATATGGCCGTGCCGCCGGCCCAACCCCGCGGCGGCGGCAAGGGGCCCGCGCGGCGCCCCGAACGCAGGCGCGGCCTCGGCCTGAGCGCGCTGGGCCCGTGGCGCACGGGGCTGATCATCGCCTGCTCGCTGGCGCTGGTGTTCTGCCTGGTCGAGGTGGGGCGCATTGTGTTAAGCCTCCTGCGAAACGAGGAGGATAT